>NZ_JBFUMG010000166.1:0-8862 GCF_054049495.1 Phyllobacterium sp. P5_D12
GGGCCTGTTCCTCGTCGATCGTCATCTCCCGGTGAGCGAGAACCTTATTGCGAATGTCTTCGAGCTTATTTCTCCAAGTGGCGCGCTGCGCTTTGACGGCTTTCTTCATTTCACGAACGTCACCGGACGACAACTCATACTTATCCTTCGCATAGGCTTGCGCTTGTGCGAGCGTAAGTTCTGACGAGGCCGCCTTGCGCTTTGCCAGCGAGGCACGTGAGAAGTCGCCGAGACTCGCTCCGGCATGTTTCACAAGTTTGGCAATCGTGTACTGCGAGCCCTCATCGAATATTCGACCCAGAGCGATAACTGTTGCCACGAGCGAACCATAGCGTACTGTCAGCCAAAATCGCGGCGTTTTATTGAGAGCATCGAGGATTCCTGCTGAGCCAGCTGGAATCTGGTGCAGTGCCAAGTACGTGAAGAAATGCTGCTGCGCCGCTTCTTGCTCACGGCGGAACATCTCAAGCTGCTCTTCGAAACCCATCATCTACCTTTCAACGCTATACACAGGCTTTGAAACCACGTACGTGCAAAACAGACAAGCTTTGATTAGTGATGATTACATAGAGTTATCGCTTCTAGGAGGGCGATCGATGCGCTCAACGCGATGCAAGGTGCGGGCGTTGGTAACAATCTACACAACACTTGCTAAAGCGATCCGCCGCTGCCGGTTTGCCAGACATACTGCTCTCGGCTTATTTCCCGCAGGGTGCAGACGTTGTACTCGGGCGTGTCGAGCTTGTAGCCTTGGGCAGCGCATGTTTGCTGGATTTCTCCAGCAAGTCGGCCCAATTGGTGATAGGACATTTGCTCTAGCGGCGGGTTGGTTTGGCATCCTGTTGTTAGCGCGAGTGCGCTTAGGAAAAAGGCATGCTCCATGACGAAATCCTTCATGGCAGCAACTATCCTGCAAAGCCCTTGAGGATGGGATTAATGGGCCATCCTGGCAAGAGCTCGCGCTAATCGCTGGGATCCCGCGGCGCAATCACAAGAACAAAACAAAAAGGCCAAGGCCGCCGGGGCTAAAGGAATATGGTGCAGAAAAGGCCGATCGACGCTGTTACGACAATCACCGTTGCAATGTTCGTGCATCGGTCGAGTTTTCCTTTTATTTTATTGAGCGCCTCCAGCGACTTTGAATGATTGTCCGGCTCGTACGTCAAGATGGGTCCCCCTTTAATTGGCTCAAGGGTTACATGTCTCATACCACCTGTACTGCTAATTACGCCGGGTCCAGGCGACCCCCGACTGAACCTGATATAGCGTTCGAGACCTTTTCGCCAAGCGCGAAGTGTAAATAACAACCCCAATAAAATTGTAAAAAATGGCAATAACCAAAAGACTTGACGCATCCAGTTCATATCAACAATTCTGTCGTAAATTAAAATTGGCGATGGATAAGCCGTAGTGACCTCCCAAATAAGATTAACTACAGAAGCAATCCCAAATAATATGCACAATAGGAACATATAGTGCAAGCTATTGATCAATTTGTATTTTGGATGGTCGCCGATATATGGATTAAACCGCTTTCTATCTTCTGTCGAGAAGTAAACGGCTTCCACATTTGACATGAATGCAATCGCTCTCAAGGACCAGAAGTTGGCATCAATTACGGTCGCAGCACCCCAAAAAGCGGAGAATAATGCAATCATAGTAGCGATTGGTAAGCCAATTTTCCCGTCGTGGCCAGCCGTTAAAATCGCCGCGCCGCCAGCAATAACCGCTATCGTCTGCCACCCTGCTTTAAGATGTCGATCAAGGTCCAATGTAGCCATCTTATAGTATTCTTTAATGAAATCGTGCCGCTGCCCCCTTATTTCTTTATGCTCGTCGTTCACTAAAAGCCTCCATTAACTTTGGCTATGCCACTGTGGTCCTCAGTCAGCATTGACGTCAATACAGCAATCTTCGTGGGGAATCCGTTCAATTGTTTAACGAAATCGAAATATCTGACGCAGGCGCCCCAATCAGTGACTACGTAAAGTCAAATCCTGTACTAAAGTTCGTAGCCCATAGTTTTCATGTTGCTAACATTGCCATGAAATTTGGTTGGTTGCCGGGCGCAAGATACACAAATTTGCGTGACGTTCGTAAATTTGACAGGCTCGGTTTCCTTGATATCAACTGGAAAAATTACAAATTCATCAAACATTTGCACGCAGCCAAGGCGACACGCCCTCTGCTTACGGTGGCCCGAGATATTGAGAATATTGACCAACTCGGCCAAATCCTTGATGAGGCCTACGAACTTCTCGAACATGCCGACAAGGTCGTAATCGTACCAAAAGACCCGCGATTGCAAGACTGCATGGACGATCTTATTCCGCCTGAATTCATACTTGGATTCAGCGTTCCCACTAGGTACGGAGGAACCACAATCTCAACGAGTGCCTTCCGCCGCCCAGTACATCTCCTAGGCGGGCGTCCGGACGTTCAACGGAGGCTTGCCCGGGAGATGCCAGTTACGAGTTGGGACTGCAATCGTTTCACGTTGGATGCTGGATTCGGCGATTATTTCGACGGAGAACGATTTCGACCTCATCCCCTGGGTGGCTACGAAAGGTGCCTTGRAGAATCGATAGTCAATATCAATGGAATATGGACAGACTATCTATGTGACGCGCCGAAAGAGTATTTCCAGTGAGACACTTCGATACGGTTGATAAGATTGTGCAAGTTTATTTCGCAAGCGTGTGCAGTCGTCCATTCGTATACAAAGGTAAGGAGTACAAGCCTAAACATATTACGGTTTCTCCCTTGCTCGTTCGTGGCTACACCTGTCCAAGTGGTTGTGGAGCTTGTTGCGGTAGCTTCTCGCTTGATTATTTACCGTCGGAGGAGAAAGTAAAAAACGCCACGCCACGTACAATTTTGTTCGACGGCCGCAGCGTAGAAATATTTTCAGATTGCCAAGTGGATGTAGGTGATCGATGGTGTCGCAACCTTGAACGGAGTTCGGGGCGCTGTAGTGTATACAGCGAACGTCCTATGGCTTGTGATTTCGAACTTATCCGATTCCTGGTTTACGAGGATAAGGTTCTGCTCATTCAAAAACAGTACGGTCGTGCTTGGGCGATGGAAAGGCTTGATCACGATAGGGGCGCACTGTGCGAGATGCTCCCGCCTAGTCCATCAACGATTGCTGAGGTCATCCGGAAACTCAAGCGCTTGGAACAATGGGCGGATTATTTTCATCTACCGACGCGGATCGAGCCAGTCATCGCATGGATCAAAGGGGGTGCCCTCACTGCGCTTCATTTAGATGCGTGAGCTTATGCCTAAACACTAACTGGCCCGTCTTGTCACACAGCGGGCCAAGGAGAGCGTTTTAACGGTTCGGCAGTGCGAGGGCCTCCGACAGAGCACATGCTCGCAAGCGGCCAAATAAAAAATATCCACTAGGACAGGCAGCGGGACAAAAAATGCAAACAATTAATTTATATGCAATATCAATATGTTAGGAAGGTAGCAAACGCCCCATGAGGGAGGTTGAGGATTGCAACGATAGTCGCCAACGTTGCAATCCTTGCCTCCCTACAATCAACCCACCTCCCTCATGGTTTCATACTCCTCGCTCTCAGTCATCCTCGGRCTTGACCCGAGGACCCACGGCTAGGAGTATGAATATCTCTGCTATTTCGACGGGATCCAGAGGTTGWGACTGAAACAACAACCGCTGTTGGCAAGATGCGCTTTTGCTGGATGGTGTTGCGCCAATTGCAATCAAACCGCTCCTTTGCCGTGGGTCCTCGGGTCAAGCCCGAGGATGACGGAGAGGAGGGGCTCCACGATCAAGCAAAGCCCCCGCAACGGAGGAGATAGCGCTCCCGCCAATCCTCAACCCCTGGGCTGGATCGTCTTCAGCATATTGCCGATATTATCGATGACGCCATTGCGGATATCCTCCCGCCACAAGGCAAAGGCGACGTTCGCCTCGACAAAACCTTCCTTGGAGCCGGTATCATAGGTACGGCCCTTGAAATGATAGCCGAAGAAATCCTGCTCTTTGGTCAGCTTCAGCATGGCGTCGGTGAGCTGGATTTCATTGCCGGCGCCGCGTTCCTGATTTTCTAGGATGCCGAAAATCTCCGGCTGCAGGATATAGCGGCCATTGATATAGAGATTGGAGGGAGCTGTGCCTTTGGCGGGCTTTTCCACCATCTGCGTCAGTTCAAAACCGTTGCCGACAGGCTTGCCCTGACCAACGATGCCATATTTGTGCGTCTCTGCGGGATCGCATTCCTGAACAGCGACGATATTGCCGCCCGATTGATTATAGAGCTCCACCATGTCCGCGAGACAGCCATTCTTTTCCGGCTGCATGATCATGTCCGGCAAAAGCAGTGCGAAAGGTTCGTCACCGACAATGTCGCGTGCGCACCAGACCGCATGGCCGAGACCCATCGGCACCTGCTGGCGGGTAAAACTCGTCGTTCCGGGACCAGGCTGGATTCCCTGCAACTCATCGAGCAGAGCGGTCTTGCCACGTTCCGACAGGGTTTGATAGAGCTCGTACTGAACATCGAAATAATCTTCGATGACCGCCTTGTTGCGGCCGGTTACGAAAATGAAATGCTCGATACCGGCCTCGCGTGCCTCGTCCACCACATACTGAATGACCGGCTTGTCGACGACCGTCAGCATTTCTTTCGGAATGGATTTTGTAGCTGGAAGAACACGGGTGCCAAAGCCCGCAACTGGAAAGACGGCCTTACGTATCTTCTTGGCTTCGGACATCATTACCTCGTTACTGATTACGATTGATATTGCGGGAATTTCCTCGATAGACTTTTTTGTCCCAAAGACCCAAAATGCACAGGTCTGTAAAATAAATAATCGTTGCCGGTGTTAATGTAGGCAATGGCGGTGCGTTTGCCCATGCATGGTAAACCAATTCCTAACTTTGACGTGCGTAATTTATCCTTTGACCCAAATGACGGAAATGAGGAAAGACATGATCGGAGGTTTAGCAACGTTTTCGAAACACGCGCTGATCGTTGCCGCCGCAGCAGGCATCGCTTTGGCAGGTGCGATCAATAATTCGGCTGCCGATGCAAAGTTCCAGAGTTGGATCGCGGATTTCCGCGGCACTGCACTGAACAGCGGCGTTTCGGCGTCCACGTTTAACCGTGCCTTTGCCGGCGTCACCGAAATCGATCCGGAAGTCCTGCAGAAGGCCCAGTCCCAGCCGGAATTCACCGAGCCTGTCTGGGGCTATCTCGACAATCGCGTCAACGAACAATCCATCACCACCGGCCGCGAGATGTCGCGAAAGTATAGCCGCTGGCTTGGTGCTATCGAAAAGTCGTTTGGCGTCGATCGCAATATCCTTCTCGCCATCTGGTCGATGGAAACCAATTTCGGCGAGATCATGAAACGCGACGATGTGATGCGTGACGCCGTGCGGTCGCTGGCCACCCTCGCCTATGCCGATCCGCGCCGGGCAAAATATGCCCGCACGCAGTTGATCGCCGCGATGAAGATCCTGCAGAAGGGCGATATCGATCGCAGCCATCTGACCGGCTCCTGGGCGGGCGCCCTCGGGCACACCCAGTTCATTCCGACAAGCTACCTCGCCTACGCCGTCGATATGGATGGCAATGGCAAGCGCGACATCTGGAATTCTGTGCCTGACGCATTGGCCACCGCCGCCAATCTCTTGCACAAGAATGGCTGGCAGCCCGGTCAGACGTGGGGTTATGAAGTTGTTCTGCCGGCTGGCCGCAAATTCCCGGCCGGTTCACGCACAATTGCCGAATGGCAAGGCATTGGCGTCGTTCGCGCCAACGGCAAGGCTTTTCCGCGTGGCGGCGAAAAGGCAACGTTGAAGGTACCGGATGGGCGCGGAGGCCCCGCGTTCCTGATGACACGCAATTTCTACGTTCTGAAGAACTACAACAACGCGGATAAATATGCGCTCGGCGTCGGCCTTCTGGCCGATCAGATCGGTGGCTCTTCCGGGTTACGTAAAGACTGGAATCGTCCTTTCACGCCCATTACCATGAAAGAGCGCGAAGAATTGCAAAACCATCTGCGCGAACTCGGCTATTATGACGGARAGGTCGACGGCAAGATCGGTGATGGCTCGCGCAATGCGATCCAGGCGTTCCAGAAGCAGATGGGGCTGGATCCCGACGGTCACCCGAGCATGGAAGTACTGACGGTGATAAGGAAGAAGTAGAGCGAACGTCYTAGGCCGACCTGCAAAACGGCGGTGATGGTTCGACAGGCTCACCATGAGGAAGGTGGGTTGATTGCAGGGAGTGAAGAAATTGCAAGGTTGCCGATTATCGATGCAGTCCACCAATCGCGCTCATGGTGAGCTTGTCGAACCACGCAATGTTTTTTCACCCCTGCTGCTTTCATTGGTTCTCGCCCTTGCTGCCGCCCTCGTCTTCACCGAAACCGCCTCTGCCCGCACAATCCTCGACATGCTGTTCGGACAGCGCCAGATCTATCGCGAAAATACGGACCGGCTCATTGAAGATGGCAACGGCAGGAGGGTTCGCCCGCCCGCCCGGAACCGCCCTATCAAGCGCGCACGCCCGCGTTCCGCGGCCCCGCAAGCCTCTGCCCGGCCGAGCACCACAGTGAAAGATGCCGCTATCCCGGAGAAATTGCCGGACGCCAAGCCAGTCCTCATTGTCGGCGACTTCATGGCAAAGGGCCTTGCGGAGGGTCTCGATGAAGCATTCATCGATTCGCCCGGCGTTCGCGTCGTCGATAAAAGCGATGGTTCCTCTGGCTTCGTCCGCGATGATCATCGCGATTGGCCGGCGACGATCGGCGCAATGATCGAAGCGGAGAAGCCCTCGGTCGTTATCATGATGGCGGGTGCAAATGATCGCCAGCAATTTGCCGATGGCCAGACGTTGTTGAGCGACGAGTGGGACAAGGAATATCAGGCGAGGATCAACGCCTTTCTCGAAGCCGTCAAGAAGACCGGCCGTCCGGTCGTGTGGGTCGGCCAGCCGTCCTACAAGACCAAGAGCATGACCAATGATGTGCTGGCCTTCAACGAAATCTATCGCAATGCGGCCGAGAAAGCCGGCGGCACATTTGTCGATGTCTGGGATGGGTTCGTTGACCAGAGCGGCAGTTTCACCCTGTCGGGTTTTGACATGTCCGGCCAGACGGCACGGCTGCGCAACAATGACGGTATCGGCCTGACCCCCGCCGGCAAACGCAAGCTCGCATTCTATGTGGAGAAGCCCCTGCGGCAGATGCTGGGCAATGCAACCTCACCCAACATTGCTGCAATCAAACCGGRTGCACCGGTGCAGGCGCTTCCAGGGACGCCGCAGGCTCCCGTAAAGGTCGACCGGCTTGCCCCGATCAGCCTCAACGATCCCGAACTCGATGGCGGCACCGAACTTCTCGGCGCCGCGCCGCGCGGTGCGCCAGTGCCGGAAAAATCCGCGCGCGACCGGCTGGTCATCGACGGAGTAGCACCGGAGAGTCAGCCGGGTCGGGTCAATGATTTTTCCTGGCCGAAGCAACCGGATGCAACTTCAACCACCGGCGCCGTGCGTTGACCTAGAGCCTCGTGCGACTGGTTCGACAGTGCCTGTCGTTTCCTGCAAAGTTCTTGCGTGGAATGGTGCGGTTCTTACGCATGAATCGTCGAAACTGATGCAAGAATCATCGAATCTGGCGTAAGAATTTCAACCGGAACGGGAATTCTAGTTGTTCCGGGTTGAAAACTCTTATCGCGGCAGCACCGAAGCGCCCATCAGCGCCGCATCAATGGATTGAGCTGCCTGACGGCCCTCGCGGATCGCCCAGACCACCAGTGATTGCCCGCGACGGACATCGCCAGCTGTGTAAAGCTTGTCAACGCTGGTGCGATAATTCTTGTCATCCGCTGCAACCGAACGGTTACCACGGCGATCGGCTCGCATGTCGAGCGAACCTGCCAGTTCCTTGACGATTCCATCCTCGAACGGGCCGGAAAAACCAATGGCGATGAACGCGAGATCGGCCTTGATGAAAAAGTCTGTGCCGGCGATCGGCTTGCGCGCTTCGTCGACTTCGCAGCACTTAACGTGGGTCAACGTGCCGTTTTCACCAATGAATTCAAGCGTTGCCACCTGGAATTCGCGGTCGGCGCCTTCGGCTTGAGAGGACGATGTACGCATCTTTGTCGCCCAATAGGGCCATACGCTCAGCTTGTCTTCCTTCTCCGGAGGCTGTGGACGAATGTCGAGCTGCGTGACCTTCACCGCACCCTGACGGAACGCCGTGCCGACGCAGTCGGATGCCGTATCGCCACCGCCGACAACCACCACGTGCTTTCCCGAGGCAACGATCGAGTCGCTCGGCCAGGCAACGGATTCGATATTTTCGCGGCCAATGCGGCGGTTCTGCTGGACGAGATAGTGCATGGCGTCATGAACGCCTTCGAACTCGCCGCCGGGGATACCCGCCGGACGCGGTGTTTCCGCTCCACCGCAATAGAGCACCGCGTCATAGGTGTCTATAAGCTCTTGAATTGGCTTGTCTATCCCGACACTGACCCCGCAGAAGAACGTAACGCCTTCGCCCTCCATCTGGGTGACACGGCGATCGATGAAGTGCTTCTCCATCTTGAAATCAGGGATCCCGTAGCGAAGCAAACCGCCTGGCCGGCTCTCGCGTTCATAGACATGAACCTCATGTCCGGCCCGCCCAAGCTGCTGCGCGGCGGCCAACCCTGCCGGCCCCGAACCGATGACCGCGACGGTCCTCCCGGTCTTCGAAACAGCCGGCTGCGGAATGATGAAGCCCTTTTCATAGGCCTTGTCGGCGATCGCCTGTTCTATCGTCTTGATCGAGACCGGCACATCTTCGAGGTTGAGCGTACAGGCCTCTTCACAT
>NZ_JBFUMG010000167.1:0-8860 GCF_054049495.1 Phyllobacterium sp. P5_D12
GTTGCCGATCTCTTCAAGAGCGATCCGCTGGTGATTATAGCGTCGGATGAGCGCGATGTAGTCGGGGTGAGATCGAACTTTCGCGGCGAAGATGTCCAGATATATCGCCTCAGAGCGTCTCCGGAAGCGGCCCGCGCGCTGCTGCTTGAGTATGTTCAGGACGCCAATGCGCTTTCCACGACTCCGGAATTCTACAATTCAATCACGACCAACTGCACGACGACCATCGTCAAGATGATGCGGGCCGTCGGTGATGTGGTTCCTCTGGACTGGCGGCTGATCGTCAATGGCTATCTTCCAGAATACGCCTATGAGCGCGGCGCACTCGACACCAGTCTGCCGCTTGCGGAGCTGCGGGAGCGTGCTCATATCGCTGAGCGGGCCAAGGCAGCAGGCCTCACGCCGGACTTTTCCCGGCTTATCAGGGTCGGTGTGCCATCTCCGACTGCCGCAAAAGAGTGATACCGTCGGGACGACTCGAAGACAGAAACAACGACAACAGCAAAAGAAGTTGGGGGACTATTTTATGAAGATTTCCGTGGGGTTTATATCGATGCTGGCTGCCGGACTCCTCGTCGCCCTTCCGGCGCGGGCGGCTGATGTCGTCTCAGCGATCGCCCCCGAACTCAACACGACCGAAAAGGATGGTTGGACCTTTGCCTTCAGTCCATATTTCTGGGCGGCGGGACTATCGGGCGAAACGGCACAGTTTGGCTTGCCGCCAGTTCACATAGATGCCGATTTCGGCGATATCCTGGACGATCTCGATTTTGCTGCCATGGCGATTGGCGAGGCACGCTATGAGCGTTACAGCATTTTCGGCGATATCATGTACACCAAGATATCGAGCGGCTCGGCAACACCACGAGGCATTCTCGCCGAAGACGTTGACGTGTCTTCGCAAACCTTCGCAGCCTTGGTGGGGGCAGGCTATTCGATCCTGCAGAGTGACAGAGGCACGCTGGATGCCGTCGCTGGCGCAAGGGTATGGTATGTCAACACCGATATCTCGTTCAGTGGCGGCATTCTCGACGGCCGCCAAAGCAGCGACAGTGCGACCTGGGTCGACGGGCTTGCGGGTCTGCGGGGCAAGTATTCACTTACCAACAGAGTATATCTGACCGGCTGGGGACTTGTCGGCGGCGGTGGTGCGAATGTCGACTGGGACGTCGCCGGCGGTATCGGCTACGAGTTCAACAAGACGGTATCGGCGGTTTTGGGGTACCGGGCGCTGGGTGTTGACTACAGCAGTGACGGATTTGTTTTCGAMGTCGTCCAGCAGGGGCCCATACTGGGTGTTGTCATGCATTTCTAAACCTGCATTGTCTCAAATAGTTCTCGGGCCGACATGCGCACTGCCAGTGGCGCTGTTGCCACGAAAAAGTGGGCAAGCGCCGCCGAAATTTTAGGAACCAGTGTAAAAATTCTCGTGCATTTCCCCTTGATGAAACCTGGGAACCTCGATTGACCTTTATGTTTGTTTTTGCCTTCGGATATCGAACGGGATGACATCGGCTTTATCGAGCGCCGTTTCGATCTCGCCTGACAGGCAATGGACCATTTCCGCGTATTCCGCGCAGCGCTGCTCCCGGATTGGTTCAATCGATATTTCCCAGCGCTGCAATGCCGCCTGCGCATCCGCCAAGTCGGTGCATAAATCTCGGAAATCATCACTCTGCGCAGCCAGTCGTTCGATCGAGCGGCCTCGTTTGGGAAAGCTGCGTTGAGCGGCAGCCACGCCCTTGTCCATGTCAGAAACTCCCTTCTATCGCGACGAACGGTTGCCACGACGTATGCAATAATGAGTTGCTCGCCGCATCATCATGGACGGAACACGGTTTGGGGAGTAGGTTACGGTAATATACGGGCAAAATGCCGGTCGGCTCTTTTCATCGGGGGATGAAATCACAATGCAAGGCGCCACGAAGGCTGGCATAGATCGGCCCGAGCAGATTGTACTGCAGCCACCCGCTCCCGAGGATATCCGCGCCCAACTTGATCGCATCATGGCCAGTCCGGATTTTCCAGACACCGGTCACGCGCATTCATTCCTGCGATATGTAGTGGAAGAAACTCTATCTGGCCGTTCCGAGCGCATTAAAGGCTATTCGATAGCGATCGAGGTATTCAAGCGCGACGAGCGATTCAACCAGGACGATCCCGTCGTTCGGATCGAGGCGGGGCGGTTAAGAAGAACGCTCGAGCGATATTATTTGGTCGCTGGCCAGAACGATCCCGTCCGGATCGACATTCCAAAAGGCAAATATGTTCCGTTCTTCAGCTGGAATGGACCAATGGGGGAGGGAGTTGCCCACCGCGATTCGGAGCGGTCATCCAAGTCTCCTTCGTGGCGCACGAGATGGCCCATTCTGTTAGGTTTGCTCGGCATCCTTGTTGCGACTTTCGGCTATTGGATGGCAGGCCCTCTTGCATCGTCAACCACCGCAGCCGGCCCCGATGGGCCGACGCTGATGATCGCGCCATTTGCCAATTTCAGTGAAGGACCGGAGGCCAATCTCTATGCGCTCGGCCTCACCGAGGAGCTTTTGACCGCTCTTCCCCGCTTCAAGGAGATCAAGGTCTTCGGACGCGAAACTTCAGAGGCCTTCCCGCCGGAAGTGGACCCTTCGCGTGTCCGCAGGGAACTTGGGGCCAACTATCTGCTTGCCGGTGCAGTGCGTGTCTCCGGTGATCGCGTGCGGGTGACCGCACGTTTGCTTGAAACAAAAACCGGCGCAATTCTTTGGTCCCAGACCTACGACGATGACGTTCGCTCGCGCGGGCTGTTTGCCATTCAAACCGACGTTGCAAATCGGGTCGCAACCGCTGTGGCCCAGCCGTATGGCATTATTTCAAAAGCGGTCGCCTCCAGTCCCCCGCCTGACGACCTTGGCGCTTACGACTGTACGCTGCAGTTCTATGGCTACCGTGCCGAATTGAGTGTGGAAAAGCACAGTAAGGTTCGCATGTGCCTTGAAAGCGCTGTTGCCCGCTTCCCGTCCTATGCAACGGCGTGGGCAATGCTGTCGATCTTGTATCTCGACGAGGACCGATTTGGTTACAACCCGACGTCCGAATCTTCAACTCCATTGGAGCGGTCGCTCCATGCCGCCCGACGTGCAGTAGAACTCGATCCGGGCAATACGCGTGCGCTGCAGGCCTTGATGACGGCGTTGTTTTTCAACCAGCAGCTGACGGAAGCGCTCCGTGTAGGTGAGCAGGCGCTCGCGACCAATCCCAACGACACGGAACTATTGGGTGAGTACGGTGTGCGCTTGGCCATGGGCGGACAATGGCAACGCGGCGCAGCGGTACTGGATCAGGCGCTGGCGCTCAACCCCGGCGGTGCGGGCTACTACCGCGGCAACAGGGCGCTGGCTGCCTATATGCTGAGCGACTACGATATGGCGGTCGTCGATATCAGACAGGCGAACCTGCAGAAATTTCCGCTTTTTCACATTGTCGCGGCCGTGATCTACGCGGAGCGCGGGATGATGGAGGACGCCGCGCGCGAGGGAACCTTGTTCATGAAAATGCGTCCCGCATTTCTTCCCAACATTACCGCGGAACTCACGAACCGCAACTTTCAACCTGAGGATCAGTTGCGCGTCATTGCCGGTCTGCGCAAGGCGGGCATGCCAGTTCCGGCCGAGACGGCAGAAACCACTTCGCTACCGCTTCCCACCACCGACCTTCCTTCGCGGTAGCGGCGGCCTCCAAATTTGGGAGTCCGTCAAATTCCGGACCGCGATCTAGCTCCGCAGTGCGATTGATACCTGTAACATACGAGATGTTACGGGCGTAATTCCTTGGTGGCGCGTACACTTTCCAGGCCAATAGGAAGGCTTTTTGAGTGGTCGGGTCTGAATGCCAGTCCACCGGAATTTTACAATTATTGCGTGGGAGGGGCCAAGGATGATAATTGCTCAATATGCGATGCGGACCATCACAGCATCTATCTCGTCGGCCGCACTCGCCCTGACAATTGCTGCGGGAATGCCAACGGGCGCGACGGCTGCCGAAGCCGATGCCAAGACATTGCTCAAGGCGATGTCGGACTATCTAGCTGCACAGAAAGCAATTTCTTTCAACTACGACACCAACCTTGAAGTCGTCACCAAGGACCATCAGAAATTGCTGCTTGCAAGCTCGGGCAAGATCGAGATGGGGCGGCCTGACAAAATTCGTGCCACCCGCCATGGCGGTTTCGCCGATGTCGAGATGGTGTTTGACGGCAAGACGCTGACCGTGCTGGGCAAGGATGCCAATCTCTATACTGAGGTCGACGTGCCGGGCACCGTTGAAAACCTGGTCGACCAGTTAAGAGATACACTGCACAGGCCGCTTCCAGCCGCCGACCTGATCCTGCCAAATGTCTATGAGGAGCTGATGCGCGATGTGGTCGATGTCAAGGACCTTGGCAGTGGTGTGATCGCCGGCACGGAATGCGACCACCTTGCATTTCGGGCAAAGGAAGTCGACTGGCAGATCTGGATCGCCCAAGGCAAAAATCCCTATCCTTGCAGATATGTGATCACCGCAAGTCAGGTAGATCAGGGGCCCCAATACAGCATCCAGATCAGTGACTGGAAAACCGGCATCGACGTCGTTGCCGACGACTTCAGTTTCAAAAACAAATCGAAAGCCGAAAAGGTGGATCTGGAGAAGCTGCCCAATATTGACGAACTTCCTGATCACTTTACCCCCGGAGGCACGAAATGAACACGGCAAGGAAACTCAGGATCGCCCTTGTGGCCGGGATCACGGGATTGTTCGCACTAGAGGCGGGATCGGAGTTCTCGGTTCCCAGCCTGTACAGCTTTGTCGGCACAGCCGAGGCTCGGATCGGCCGTCCCCTCACGCCCGTCAGCGTAGCCGGCGTGGCACGACGCACAGTCAGAAGATGTGCTGTGGGGGTTTATTATTGTTAGCCGGGGAGACGTATCGTTCTCGTAGCACGGCTGTTTTTTCAAAGGGCATGCGTTGGATCGTGGTACTGGCGGTCGCCGGTATTGCTACAGGCTGTGCCGGGAGACCGAAGAACGTGTTGTCACCTGTGGCCGACACGTCGCCATCTTCGAGCAAGGTTGAGATGCTCGTAACAACGACGCGAAGCCGTTCCAGCGTTCCCGGTCAAATGTTCAGTGGCGAGCGCGGGCTGACACCGTCCTTCGCTGACATAACGGTTTCGATTCCGCCAGGCAAAGTGCGAAAAGTGGGTGAGGTGGCTTGGCCGAAGAAGCTTCCCTCCAACCCGCTAACGGACTTTGCGGTTCTGAAAGCGGACGCATTGACGTTAGACGGAGCCAAATCATGGCTGAACGCTACAGTGAAGAAAAACCCCGATCGTAGCGTCATTGTCTTCATTCACGGCTTCAACAACCGCTTTGAGGATGCCGTCTATCGTTTCGCACAAATTATGCAGGATTCGGGCATCCCTAACACGCCCCTGTTGGTTACCTGGCCTTCGCGCGGCAGCTTGCTGGCCTATGGATATGACAGAGAGAGTACGAACTACACGAGAAATGCCCTCGAAACACTGTTTCAATATCTCGCTAGAGATCCCGAGGTAAAGGACGTCTCCATTCTGGCGCACTCAATGGGCAACTGGCTCGCCCTGGAGTCCCTGCGCCAGATGGCCATCCGTAACGGCAGACTGCCAGCGAAATTCAAGAACGTCATGCTTGCCGATGCTGATGTCGATGTCGATGTGTTCCGTTCCCAGATTGCAGACATGGGGCCGCACCGCCCGCAGTTCACTCTTTTCGTTTCCCGCGACGATCGCGCGCTCGCGTTGTCTCGGCGGGTATGGGGGGACATACCGAGAATTGGCTCCATCGATCCCGAACAATCGCCCTATAAGGAGGAACTGGCCGCCAACAGGATTACGGTGATCGACCTCACCAAGATCAAAGCCGGCGACAGTCTCCATCACAGCAAATTTGCCGAATCCCCACAAATCGTAAAACTCATTGGTGCCCGCATCTCGCAAGGGCAGACCTTGACCGACAGCAGGGTTGGCCTCGGCGACAAGATCCTCGAAGCGACGACCGGAACGGCGGCAGTGGCAGGCGGCGCTGCTGGATTGATCCTTTCCGCTCCAATCGCCGTCGTMGATCAAAATTCCCGGGACAACTATGCAAATCACATCGCTGGGTTAAGCGGAAAGTCTGGAGTGCAAAAGGCGGCGCGTAACCGTTGTAAGCCCAATTCGCTTCAGCCAACCACGTGCGATTGAAGTTTCGGCGAGCGTGGTGACCGCTGACAGCTTCTCCGTCTTCTGGTTGCCTGCAACTATCCTCATCCCAATCATGGGTTGAGCAACCATTTTGAGGGGAGTGAACCAAATGCGAATTGCCGTTTCCGCATTAATATTTATGATGATAGCGCTTGCTGCTTGTCAGTCGGCGGGTGACGATGCTGGCGTTCCAGCCTCGTCTGTTCCGGCCGCCATGGACGCAACCGCCACGACCACGGGGGGAGCACCGGTCGACCTCGCTGATCTGGTAAATGCTCCTGCCGCCGGTACTCAAAACCAGCTGCGGTTGCGAGGCTACGCATTTACCCAGCAGCAGGGCTCGACGTCGTATTGGTGGAATCCAAGAACGACGATCTGCGCAACGACAGTAACCAGCAACGGGAAGTTCCAGACAATCGGAACGGCAACAGCGCGCTACTGCGGTCAGGAGTAGTTGTTCGCGTTCGTGGTGCAGCGTCTCAAAATGCGGGTGGCAACGGGTAATCTCGGACGTAGGTTACAGTAAGATACTCCCCGCAAGAGCAGCGCTTGGATAGGTTTCACTGCACCAAGATTGTAAGTGAGGGGCGATGGCTGCGGCAGCACTGATGGTCGGTGTAACAGTTACGTACTTCTCTCTATCGCCACTACCTGCAATCGGTTGGAACGAGCCGAAAAGGCAGTCATGTAATGAGGACTGGGGATGTATATGACGATCTTGCGCTTGGGATTTCTGTCCGCTTCTGTAGTCTATGCAGTTATCCCTGCCGCGCAGGCACAAGAGAGTGCAGCGGACCTTGCCAAGAAACTCTCGAACCCCATCGCTTCGCTCATCAGCGTGCCATTCCAGGGCAACTATGATGGCGGCTACGGCCCGAACGATGGCAGCAAATACACCATCAACGTTCAACCTGTCATTCCGTTCACCTTGAACGAGGACTGGAATGTCATCTCTCGCACCATCGTGCCGGTTGTCTGGCAAAACGACATCGCGGGACGGTCCGGCGATCAATTCGGGCTTGGGGATACGACACAGAGCCTGTTCTTCTCGCCCAAGAAGCCCACGTCGAGTGGTATCATTTGGGGCGTCGGTCCCGTCTTTCTTTTGCCAACCGCGACGGACGATTTGCTGGGTGGCGGGAAGTGGGGCGCGGGCCCGACCGCCGTGGTCCTCAAGCAATCCGGTGCTTGGACCTATGGCGCTCTGGCAAACCAGGTCTGGTCGTTCGCGGGTGAGGACGATCGTCACGACGTGAACTCAACGTTCCTGCAACCCTTCATTTCGTACACGACGAAGAGCGCCTGGACCTTTGCGCTGAACACCGAGAGTACCTACAATTGGCAGGCCGAACAATGGTCCGTTCCCATAAACTTCACGGTCGCGAAGCTCGTGAGGATAAACAAGCAGCCAATTCAGTTGACCGCAGGAATCCGTTATTGGGCCGAGAGCCCTGACGAYGGCCCCGACGGCTTTGGTGCACGCTTGGCCATCACCTTCCTGTTTCCGAAATGAGAAAGACCGGCGCTGCCTGCCGGCGCGAAACTTAGGGAGAGCTGTGTGAGACGCACGAATTCGATAACTCATCCAATGATAGAGGAGTACGGCAAATGTTGACGAAACGAGATCTACTTCGCTCTGCCGCGGTGATCGCCGCCGGCGCCGCGATTGCGAAGCCAAGCCTGCTGATGGCGCAGAGTTACCCCGGCATCATCGAGGCCAAGGACATCGCCGAGGAAGGCTTCATCTACGGCCTGCCGCTCGTGATGAATTATGCGGTTATGCAAGAGTTCGCCGTTGACAGGAACTCGGGGCAGTTCAAGGCACCGTTCAACGAAATCGAAAACCAGCACCATGTCGCGACCCCAGAGGATACGGCGGTCATTACGCCGAACAGCGACACACCTTACTCGTTCATCTGGCTGGATTTGCGCGCTGAACCGATGGTTATCTCGGTGCCCAAGGTCGAAAAAGATCGCTACTACGCCGTCCAGCTCATCGACGGCAACACCTACAATTTTGGCTATATCGGCACACGCGCCACGGGGACCGCGCCGGGCGATTATCTGGTGGTCGGCCCCGATTGGAAAGGTGAAGCGCCCACCGGGATCAAGAAGGTCTTCCAATCGACGACGCCGTTCACGCTCGCGCTTATCCGCACTCAACTCTTTAGCCCCGATGACATGCCCAACGTCGAGAAAATTCAGACGGGCTACAATGCGCAGCCGCTTTCTGCCTTCCTTAAACAAGCCGCCGCGCCTGCCGCGCCCAAGATCGAGTTCCTTCCTGCCACAACTGCCGGGATCAAGGATAACTTTTTCCAATATCTCGACGCGGCCCTGCAAACCGTCCCTGAGACGCCAAGGGACAAGGCGATACGCGCGAAACTTGCGAAGATTGGCATCGGTCCCGGCAAGACCTTCGAGTTCAAGGATCTATCGCTCGAACATAAAGCCGAAATCCTGGTGGCCATGAAGCAGGGTGACGAGAAGGTCGACAAATGGCTGGCCAGCGGAAACAAAAACATCAACGGCTGGAACGTCGGCTCGTTCTTCGGCGACGAGGCCTTCTACAACGGCGATTGGGTGATGCGGGCAGGCGCTGCTAAGGGCGGTCTCTTGGGC
>NZ_JBFUMG010000168.1:0-8822 GCF_054049495.1 Phyllobacterium sp. P5_D12
GGGTATTGCCGTAGCAGCTGTCGACCATCAGCAGATGATCACCTGGCGAGAGGAAAGCGAGAAGCGGTACCGTCACTGCCGCAAGACCCGAGGGCACGAGAACTGTTCCGGCAGAGCCCTCCAGTTCATCGATCGCGCGGCGCAAAGCATCGGTGGTCGGTGTTCCATGCGTGGCATAGGTATATTTCTGGCTGTGACTAGCCATGGTTTGCGCATCTGGAAACAGCACGGTAGAGGCATGGACAACAGGCGGATTGACGAAGCCGTGATAGTCGCGTGGATCATAGCCACCATGGGCAAGCCTTGTATTGATTCCGAGTAGTTTCGGTTGCTTATCCATGAGATCGTCTCCACATCTTGTATGCTCTACGAGATGTCGATAATGCCACCGCGTGCTTGTTGCAACAGGAGAGCAGGCTGATTGACTGGAAAGACAAGATGACGAAGCCACACAATCAGGAACAAACGCAATCCGCCTTGACCCGGGTCGGTCACTCCGTTGTCCGCTTTCTGCGCCGCATCAATTCTCCCGCTTATCCGGGTTCTCCGCCCGCGTGGACGAACGGCATGTTCATGGCTGTGGTTCTCATCTTCTTCCTCATTCTGCTGATTCATCCCTATGACGCGCTCCTGTCGCGCACGCTGTCGACCTATGAGCCCCTTAATGGTGTCCGGCATCTGACAGATATCGGCCTGTCGCAATGGTATCTCATTCCGGCCTTTGCCATTGGCGTGTGCCTGATCGGCATCGATTGGGGGAATATTGCCAAGGACCGGCGTGCCCGCTTTGGCCTCGTCTATGCACAGGCGACCTTCGCTTTCTGGGCTATAGCTTTATCTGGGATCCTGACCAATATTGCGAAGTTCCTTATCGGCCGGGCGCGCCCAAAATTCATCGATACGCTGGGCGCCAACAGTTTTTCACCGTTCGAAGCCGGGTATAATTTTGCGAGTTTTCCGTCTGGTCATTCAACCACGATGGGCGCGGTTGGTGGTGTACTGGCTCTGTGGTTCCCGCGCTGGCGGATGCCGATCATCCTGGCGACTATGTTCATCGCCTTGACCCGAGTCTTTGCCCGCGCTCACTATCCGACAGATGTCGTGGCCGGTTATACGCTCGGCTTTCTGTTCACGATTGTGCTGGCACGATTCCTGGCCGGACGCCGTACCGCCTTCGTCTTCGGGAAAAGCCAATTCTGGCCTTCTATGCGGTTCAGCGAGCGTTTTTGGTAACAAAATGCAGGTCTGAACAACAAATGATCCAAAAATCTCTTCGTGAGCAGTCGAAAGTCTAACATTGCTATAATATTGAGCAAAGATTATCGCTTGACCAAAGCGTCAGAATGGCCTTCGATAGCCGTGTGAATGGGAGACATATTGGGCCCTTTTTTTGGGGGCGCGGGGAGCGATCCGCCAATATGATTTTTCCTCTGTGGGAACTATGGGCATCAACCTAAAGGGTCAAATCGTTATGAAAAATCTTGTTTTGAAGGGCGCTCTGGCAGCCTCGGCGCTCGTCCTTCTGGCGAACGCAGCTTCAGCTGCCACACTGGACGACGTCAAGAAGAAGGGCTTCCTTCAATGTGGCGTCAACACCGGTCTTCCAGGCTTCGCTTCACCGAATGACAAAGGCGAATGGTCGGGTTTTGACGTTGACTATTGCCGCGCAGTTGCTGCTGCCGTTTTTGGTGATCCGACAAAAGTAAAATATACGCCATTGTCCGCGAAAGACCGCCTCCCTGCATTGCAGTCGGGCGAGATCGACGTTCTCATTCGCAACACGACCTGGACTCTCAGCCGCGACGAACAGGGCTTTGATTTCACCGGCGTCAACTACTATGACGGTCAAGGCTTCATGATCAACTCGAAGAAGTTGTCGGGTATCAATTCCGCCTTGCAGCTTTCGGGTGCTTCGGTCTGCGTTCAAGCGGGCACGACCACCGAGCTGAACCTTGCCGACTATTTCAAGGCGAACAAGATGGAATACAATCCCGTCGTGTTCGAGAAGGTTGAAGAGGTCAATGCTGCATACGATTCAGGACGTTGCGATGCCTATACGACAGACCAGTCCGGTCTTTATGCGTACCGCCTCGCGCTAACAGCGCCGGATGATCACATAGTTTTGCCTGAGATCATTTCAAAGGAGCCGMTCGGACCTGTCGTACGCCAGGGTGATCAGCAATGGGCCGACATTATTCGCTGGACTCATTATGCCTTGTTGACTGCAGAAGAACTTGGCATCACCAAAGCCAACGTCGAGGAATTGGCCAAGGGCGACAGCCCTGAAGTCAAGCGTGTGCTTGGTCAGGAAGCCGGGACAAAGCTTGGGACTGATCTTGGTCTGACCAATGATTGGGTCGTAAACATCGTCAAGGCCGTCGGCAATTACGGCGAAATTTTCGACAAGAACCTCGGTTCCGGAAGCCCGCTCAAGATTGCACGCGGCATCAATGCCCAGTGGAGCAAGGGGGGCCTGCAGTACGCGATGCCGATCCGCTGATTACTTGAAGCAATTCCAGCAAAAATGGGAACTGGAATTGCGTCAAACAAAGTGATCTTTTGAAAATCAGGTGGGGAGGCCCGGCCTCCTCACCTACCATAATAAAAAACAATAAGAACAAGCATTTACAGAAATGAGGGGCCAATGGCATCACAGGATATTACGCCTGTCGGCAAAGACAGCGCCAAGGTATCACTTTTAAACGATCCGAAATTCCGCGGTTATATTTTTCAGGCGGTGGCTGTCCTTGTGATCGCCGGCCTCGTGTACTGGATGGTCAACAATACAATCGCCAATCTCCAGCGTGCCAACCTTGCATCGGGCTTCGGGTTTCTGGACGGTCGCTCCGGTTTCGATATCAGCAGTAGTCCGTACCTGGCTTATTCGAGTGACTCGACTTATTTGCAAGCCCTGTGGGTCGGCATTCTCAACACGCTGACAGTTGCTTTCGCCGGCATCATCACCGCCACGATCATCGGTTTCATCATCGGTATCGGCCGGCTTTCTCACAACTGGCTGATACGCAAGATTTGCACGGTTTACGTCGAGGTTTTCCGCAACATTCCGCCACTACTGGTTATTTTCTTCTGGTATTCCGGCGTTTTGTCGGTGCTCCCGCAGGCCCGTCAAAGCATCAGCCTGCCGTTCAACACGTTCTTGAACAATCGCGGCTTTTTCTTCCCTGCGCCTGTCTTCGGTGAGGGCRCGTGGCTTGCAGGGGTTGGCCTTCTGGTTGGCATTGCCGGCACATTCTTCGTGCGGCGCTGGGCCTATAAGCGGCAGATGGCGACTGGACAACAGTTTCCTGTCGGCTGGACCTCGCTTGGATTGATTGTCGGACTACCAGTCCTGGCGCTCGCCATCAAGGGTTTCCCGCTGTCGTTCGACTATCCGGTCCTCGGCGCTTTTAATTTGAAGGGCGGATCTCAGGTCGGTCCGGAGTTCATGTCGCTCTTTTTGGCCTTGTCCTTTTATACCGCTGCCTTCATCGCCGAAATCGTTCGCGCCGGCATCCGCGGCGTCGGCAAGGGCCAGAGCGAGGCCGCTCATGCTCTGGGATTGCGCGCAGGCCCGACGACGCGGCTCGTGGTCGTGCCGCAGGCAATGCGCATCATCAT
Organism: Phyllobacterium sp. P5_D12; assembly: GCF_054049495.1. Lineage (NCBI taxonomy): Bacteria > Pseudomonadati > Pseudomonadota > Alphaproteobacteria > Hyphomicrobiales > Phyllobacteriaceae > Phyllobacterium > Phyllobacterium sp. P5_D12. The sequence continues at coordinate 3,619 of NZ_JBFUMG010000168.1, forward strand.
CCCGCCTCTGACGAGCCAATATCTCAATCTGACCAAGAACTCGTCCCTTGCCGTTGCGATCGGCTATCCAGATCTGGTTGCAGTGGGCGGGACGATCCTCAATCAGACAAATCGTTCTATTGAAGTCGTTACCATCTGGCTGGTGGTCTATCTCAGCATCAGTGTTCTGACATCGCTCTTCATGAACTGGTTCAACGCCAAAATGGCACTGGTGGAGCGCTGATCATGGTAGATAGTAATTTAAGCTTTGTCCGTACCGAAATGCTTCAAGGGCAGACACCGCCGCTGGCCGAACGTGGCGTGGTCAAATGGGTGCGCACCAATCTCTTCGCCACGCCCATCGATTCGGTACTTACGATTTTCGCGCTTCTGATCATTGCGTGGTTCCTGCCCCCGGTGATCAGATGGGCGTTCATCGAGGCGTCGTGGGCCGGACCTGACCGGTCGGTCTGTGCGACCGTTGCGCAGGGCGGTATCCAGCCGGAAGGCTGGTCTGGCGCCTGCTGGGCCTATGTGAATGCCAATTTCAACCAGTTCATGTATGGCCGCTATCCGATTGAGGAACATTGGCGCGTCAATCTCGTGGGCATTATGTTTGTGCTGCTTCTTGTTCCGCTGCTCATTCCCAAAGTGCCCTACAAGGCGCTCAACGCCGTCACGTTCTTCTTCATTTTCCCGATCGTGGCGTTCTTCCTGCTCGTTGGCGGCTGGCTTGGCCTTTCCTATGTCGAGACACCATTGTGGGGCGGTTTGCTGGTCACGCTGGTGATATCCTTCGTCGGTATTTGCGTTTCCTTGCCGCTTGGAATCATTCTGGCGTTGGGGAGGCGGTCGAAACTGCCTGTTATCAAGATGCTGTGCGTCATCTTCATCGAGACGATCCGCGGTATCCCGCTAATAACCGTCCTCTTCATGGCAAGTTACATGCTGCCGCTGTTCCTCCCGCCGGGCGTGACATTCGACAAACTGCTGCGTGCCCTGATTGGTGTGGCGCTGTTCGCCTCCGCCTACATGGCAGAGGTCGTGCGCGGCGGTCTTCAGGCGATCCCCAAGGGTCAATATGAGGGTGCCGATTCACTCGGCCTTGGCTATTGGCAGAAAACGAGGCTGATTATCCTGCCGCAAGCGCTGAAGCTGGTGATACCCAGTATCGTCAACACCTTCATCGGTCTGTTCAAGGATACGAGCCTTGTTTCCGTCATCAGCATGTTCGATCTCCTCGGAATCGTGAAACAGCACTTTGCCGATGCCAATTGGGCATCTCCGCAAACACCTATTTCCGGCCTGGTCTTCGCCGGATTCGTCTTCTGGATTTTCTGTTTCGGCATGTCGCGTTATTCCCTGTTCATGGAAAACCGGCTCGATACAGGACACAAACGCTAAGGAGCATATGCTTATGACCACTGAAAACATCATCGACCCGGAAGAAATCCATGTCGACCGCTCGCTCCTCCACGTTTCAAAGACGGACGTAGCTGTTGAAATTATCAACATGAACAAGTGGTATGGCGACTTTCACGTTCTGAAGGACATCAACCTGAAGGTGATGCGCGGTGAGCGCATTGTCATTGCGGGTCCTTCCGGTTCGGGCAAGTCCACCATGATCCGCTGTATCAACCGTCTGGAAGAGCATCAAAGCGGCAAAATCCTTGTCGACGGCATCGAGCTCACCAGCGATCTGAAAAAGATCGACGAGGTGCGCCGCGAAGTCGGCATGGTGTTCCAGCACTTCAATCTTTTCCCGCATCTGACGATCCTCGAAAACTGCACGCTCGCGCCGATCTGGGTGCGCAAGATGCCGAAGAAAAAGGCCGACGAGGTGGCGATGCACTTTCTGGAACGCGTCAAGATCCCGGAACAGGCCAATAAATATCCGGGCCAGCTCTCCGGCGGTCAGCAGCAGCGCGTGGCAATTGCCCGGTCGCTCTGCATGAATCCGCGTATCATGCTGTTTGATGAACCGACTTCGGCACTCGATCCGGAGATGATCAAGGAAGTGCTGGATACGATGGTCCAGTTGGCCGAAGAAGGTATGACGATGGTTTGCGTCACCCACGAGATGGGCTTTGCCCGTCAGGTCGCAAACCGCGTGATCTTCATGGATCAGGGTCAGATCGTCGAGCAGAATGAACCGGCAGCATTCTTCGACAACCCGCAGCACGAGCGCACGAAACTGTTCCTCAGCCAGATCCTGCACTAGCAGTCCTGGAACGAAATTTCGCGATTTATTGCGGCGGCCAAACCGGCCGCCGTCTCTTTACGATTTTCAATTCCACATTTTTGACAAATCCATTTCATCGGAATTCTTATGACGGAAAATCTTCGGGAACCACGCAGGGACGAATTGGAAGATCAGGCGACAAAGCTCAAGACGCAAAAAAGTGAGATTGGCAAGTATGTCGCGGGAGCGTTTGATCGCCTATCGACGGCGGCTATAGTCCTGGGATTTATAGGGCCCGTGGCCGGTATCGCCACGAACCCCTCATCGATACACCAATTCGATTGGGAAAAGACAATTTGGCTCATTGTTGCCTCTCTCGTATGGATTGTGATATCAATCGTACTGCATATGTTTGGTAGAAATACCTTAAGGAAGGGGCTGAGTTGAATGGAAATTTATGCCATTTACATGACGATCGTCCCTTTGATCATTTGGGTCGTTGCTTATTTCTACTACAAATATGAGATGAACCAAATGCAGGAGACTGACGTTCGCATCGCCGAAATCACCCGCGAGTTGAAACGGCGTGGCAACCCGGCCGAATAACACTCAAACCTGTTCTTTTCGCTCTTCCGCATCAAATCCGTACAGCCAGTCAAATCCCTTGATGAACTTTTCGACCGGACGGTTGCGCAGCAGGATATTACGCGCAACGGCCACCGGTCCCTTTGCATGATAGGCGAGGTGGTTGAGCGCTCCGCGCCTGACAACTGCGCTGATACGCTTCGTCCGGGCTCTGCTGAACCGGGCGAGGGCAGAGGGCCAGGCGGCACGGTCCGCGCTCAACACATCAGCCAGTGCGCACGCATCTTCGATGGCCATCGCTGCACCCTGTGCCGCATACGGTGTCATGGCATGCGCAGCGTCGCCAATCAGCACCACACGTTCCTCGGCCAGGAATCGGCATTTCTTCATCTCGAACAGCCGCCACGGCGTCCAGGGACGACCCGCCCGCATGACATCGCGTAGTCCCACATGCCAAACGGCGAATTCCCGGATGAAATTCTGGCTCGGGCTCTCTGGATCGACAGGAACGGGCCATCGGTTGCCAGCCTGATGGTCGGGCGCAACCGCTACGAAATTGATCATCTGGCCGGAACGGATCGGATAAGCGATCAGATGCGCGTTGGGGCCAGTCCAGGCGACGACGTTAACCCCTGGTGGCAACAGTGTCTTGAACGATTCCGGCAGTTGGTCGACCCCTAGTGATGATCGCCATGCGACCATGCCGGTATAACGCGCACGGTCCGCGTCGGAGACGGCGGTGCGCAAGTTCGACCACACGCCGTCTGCGCCGACCAGCAGCGCGCCGCGGTGTTCTTCGATGCGGTCATGATATTGCACACGGACGAGCATGCCCTGGCTGTCTGCCTTGCGCTGCGTCACGGTCGACTGCAGCTGTATCGCGATGTTGGGCTGGCTGCGCGCGAGGGTGAGCAAAGTGTTCTGCAAATCGGCGCGGTGACAAACGATATACGGCGCACCCCAGCGCTCTTTCGCTTGTTCGCCAATCGGCAACCGTAGCAACGCGCCGCCGCTCGTTCCATCCTGCAAGCAGACGGCTTGCGGTTCGACGGATGCGTATTGCAGCTGTTCCATCGCGCCGAGCCGGGCGAGAAGCCGTGTCGCGTTGGGGGAAAGCTGCAATCCGGCACCGATTTCGGCGAGCGCCGCGCTTTTCTCAAATATCTGGACATGAAAGCCCTTGGCGCTCAACGCAAGGGCAAGAGTGAGGCCAGCAATACCTGCACCGGCAATGATGATCTGATCAGGATTTGGTATTCGCCTGTTTCGTTCTGTTTTCAGATCGATTAGCGCTGCTTTCAAGCGGCCTTATCCACATAGGTGCAACCCTCGGGAACGGTCACATCGGCGGCAAGTGATCCGTCATATCGATAAAGTGTAGAGCAGTAGGGGCACACCTTCTCATTGTCATCGCCGAGATCGAGGAAAACATGCGGGTGGTCGAAAGGCGAATTGGCGCCGACGCACATGAATTCCTTCACTCCGATGGCGATGCTTGCATGTCCTGCGCTGTTCTGGAAATGAGGGATGCTGTGTCCAGCCATTATTCGCTCCTGAAATCTTCGCCAAGCGCGCATCGCGCCCATTCGCTTTGTCTTAAAACAAAAGGCGCGCAAAGGAAACGCGTTCTATGTCGCAGTATTGTTTCTGCATTCGCGAAACTGTACGAATCCCGGAGGCACCCCACCGGGAGGTCAACTATCCTCTCAAGCCGGGCTGCTTGAATGGTTATTTCAAAGTAGAAGCAGATGCCTTTTGCCGGGACTTTGGAACGGCTGCGTAGCCCGGGGAGACATATTCCACAATGCGAATATGACCATTGCGTTTGTTGTCTGGCCTTCGGGCCGCGTCTGTTACGACAGCGCGATCTGCGGGTACAATTGTCAGGCCGACGTTTAATGTTTGGGCATACGCCGAAGATATGCCAAAAAATATTGCGATAAGGACGAAGGCACGAAGAACGGAAATAATTTTTTCCATAGCCGCTCCAGTGAAGTTCATGCATTCAAGCAGGAATTCCAATAGGTTAACGCCGATACGTTATAAAAAGTCCAATCAAAGGTCCGGGCATCGGATTAAACATTRCCCTCGGCCAGTCCCGGCCACGGGCATTCATTGCCCCACTAATAAATGACCATGTTCTCCGTGTATTGTCGAGTTAATCTGTCAGTTATTGTTAATATGCTCGGCGCAAATTAGTTTAAATTTGCTAATTATTTCAGCAGCTAAATAATTCGCAGAAGATCGATCGGTTCTGCTTTCTGCCGATGGATTTGACTCGAATTCACCGGGTAGAACGATTCCATTTGGATGTTTTTCGCTCTAGAGTGCGATTTAGCGGTATGATGACGATTTCAAGACGCTTGCTATCAAACTGTCAAAAGACTTGTCTAGGGTGAGCGCCTAAGACCATTTCCAAAGCGCGCCGAAGGGTCTTCCATTTTTAACGGGACGTTTT
>NZ_JBFUMG010000169.1:0-8746 GCF_054049495.1 Phyllobacterium sp. P5_D12
ATCAAGGCTGTTGTCTGCAGCGCGCCTCGCGGCGTCGACGCGTTGCTTTGCTGCGTCGATTACAGAGAGAGCCTGGCGCTTGCCACCTGTCGACACGGTTGATCCCGCTTCGGTTCCTGCAATCAAGGATTGCAAAAACTGTCCGCTGGTCTCATCCACGCGCTCGACTGGTCTACCGTTCATGCCATACGCTTTTCGTTCACGAATTCACTTCATGCGAGCATAAATCCTCGTTCCTCTAAGCAGAACGCACCGGGACTCAAAATTCTTGCCGATATGAGTAAACAATTCCAGTTTCCGGCCGCTTCTGGAAAATCAATTGCGGCAATATTGTTTACGGCCTGCTGCAGGCCGATTCGTTTGCCGATAGTCCGTCTCGAATATTTGGCCCGATCTTCGAATAAATCGCGGCGCTGCGTGTTCTCCACATGTCAGATTGTCATTCGGAGATAGAACTCATGAAACACTCGATCACATCCACCCTGCTCGGCGCCAGCCTCGCCCTCGCTGCTTTTTCCATGCCGGCCTTTGCTGCCGGCGGCGGCGGTACCGACGATTCCGCCACGACGCCCACCTGCCCCAAGGGCCAGGTCTGGAGTTCCAAGGCCAAGAAATGCGTCAAGAAGACCAGCAGCGCCGTTCCGGACAAGGACCGCACCGAGTACGCCTACACGTTGGCCAAGGCCGGACGCTATCAGGAAGCACTGGAAATGCTCGATACATTGAAGAATCCGAACACCAAGGAAGCACTCAACTATCGCGGCTATGCCACACGCAAGCTCGGCCGCACCGATGAAGGCATCTCCTGGTACAAGAAGTCCGTCGCGCTCGATCCTAAATACGCAAAGGTTCGCGAATATCTTGGTGAAGCCTATGTCATCAAGGGTCAGCTCGATCTCGCCAAGGACCAGTTGATGACGATCAAGTCGATCTGCGGAACCACGTGCGAGGAATATCGCGATCTCCATGAGGCGATCGAGAAGCCCTCGAAGATCTGACCCGGCTATCGCCCGGCTGAAAGCGGTTGTGATTTGTTCACAAAGAAGGGATCAAGGTGACCATCGCTCATCGCCAACTTTCTGCTTATAGTCGGGCGACACCAGACGCGTCGTCAGTGGCGCATGTCCGCAGTGGACTTGTCTGGACGGAGGCAATCATCGCGAGCGAACACGAAATCCGGGCGAGCCTTGCCCAGTATCTCGGCCGGCTCTGGCGGTACGGTATTGTACTGTCCCGCCAGCGCGACGTTGCAGACGATCTCGTGCAGGCGACCTGTGTTCGCGCGCTGGAGCGCGCCAGCCAGTTCACGAGCGGGACAAGGCTTGATCGATGGCTGTTCTCGATCATGCATTCGATCTGGCTCAATGAGGTCCGCTCGCGCCGCATTCGCATGGGTAATGGTTTCGTCGATGCCGACGTAACACTTTCCTTCGACGGCGAACAGGAAACCGAAACGCATGTCATGGCCAATCAGGTCTTGCGTCAGGTAAATGAATTGCCGGAGGCGCAGAGGACCGCCGTGTTTCTTGCCTATGTGGAGGGTCTGTCCTATCGCGAGGTCGCGGAGGTCCTTGATGTACCAATCGGCACGGTTATGAGCCGCCTGGCAACGGCCCGTGCCAAACTCGCCGAACACGCCGATCCCGATGTGACGGCCAAACAGATGAAAGGAGGGAAATGATGGTTGATCTGAAACACGCCGAAATGCCCTCCGACGAAATGTTGGTCGCGTTTCTCGACGGCGAGCTTAGTGGTGAGGAGCGCGCGCGGATCGATAGGCTGATCAAGATCGATGAGGCTGTCGCCGCGCGATATGAATTCCTCTCGCGCAGTGAAATGGCCTTTTACGATGCGTTTCAACCGCTGCTCGAAAACGCCCCCACGGCAAAGCTGGAAGCTATCCTGGGCGGACTCCCTGCTTCGATCACCGACGAGCCCGCTTCAAGGGGCTTGAGCCGCCGCGGTTTCATGGCCGCAGCCATCGGGCTAGTCTTTGTCGGCGTCGCTGCCGATCGAGGTTTCATGGCGTTCAAGCAATCTTCCAGCGATCATAATGACGACTGGCGGGGAGTTGTCGCCGAATATCTATCGCTTTACACGCCCGATACACTCGCCAATCTCGATAGCGACGAGCAATCGCAAAGCGCGCAATTACAGAACGTAGGCGACGCGCTCGGCCTTTCGCTTCCTCTGCAGGCAGTGTCGTTGCCGGGCATCCCGCTCAAACGCGCGCAGGTTCTGCAGTATGATGGCAAGCCGCTTGGGCAGATCGCCTATCTCGATCCCGAACACGGACCTATGGCTCTGTGCATCGTTCAATCGTCGAGTGGACCGCGTTCGCCGCAAACCGAGCGGCGACACGGCATGAACGTCGTCTATTGGTCGGATCAAGCCCATGGTTACATGCTTATCGGCCGTAACACAGCGGATAAATTGAACGATTTGGCGGAGGGGGTGCGAACAGCGCTCGCCGCATAAGCTTTCATAAAAGCCGGTGGGTATTCCATGCTGATTGGACTACGGTAGGCATTCTGTGCATTTGACCTCGGAGGAATGTCATGCGCCCAGTCACCGAACCGACAGAAAGCGATGTTGCCAGACTAAGTCACGTGCGCGGTGCCGATGAGCCGCCATTGCTGGAAACCACCATCTCACAAACGCTCGATAGGGCGGCCTTGCGATGGCGCGAAACCGAAGCCGTTGTCTCGGTCCATCAAGATATTCGGTGGACTTATGGCGAGCTGAAAGCAAGAACCGATGCTTTCGCCGCTGGCCTGATCGCGTTGGGGCTGCAGCGCGGCGACCGCATTGGCATATGGTCGCCCAATAATGCGCAATGGGCATTGACCCAATTCGCTGCGGCAAAAGCTGGGCTTATTCTCGTTAATATCAATCCCGCCTATCGCCTCTCGGAGGTCGAATACACGCTGAACAAGGTAGGTGTAAAAGCGTTGGTTGCGCTCGAGCGGTTCAAGACGAGCGAATATGCCGAAATGATCGAAGCCCTCGCCCCGGAAATTTCCTCGGGTGAAGGGGAGATCAACTCTTCAAGACTACCCTGTCTGAAGCATGCCATCTTGATTGGAACACACGTTCGCCCCGGATGGATCGCGTTCGAAGATGTACCCAACCTCGCAACAAAAATTCACCGTGCCCAACTGTCAGACCGTGACGCAACAACGGGTTGCGCGGATCCGGTCAACATACAATTCACCAGTGGAACGACAGGTTTGCCCAAGGGCGCTACGCTTTCCCATCGCAACATACTCAATAACGGTTTTTTCGTGGGCCGAAGCGTTGGCCTGAATCCCGGAGACCGGCTCTGCATCCCCGTCCCGCTTTATCATTGCTTTGGCATGGTCATGGCAAATCTTGGCTGCGTCGTGCACGGCGCAACTATGGTCTATCCGTCCGAAGCCTTCGACCCGTTGGCGGTTTTGAGCACCATTGAAGCCGAGCGGTGCACGGCTCTTTATGGTGTGCCGACAATGTTCATTGCCGAGCTCGGACATCCTGAGTTCGAGCGCTTCGACCTGTCATCCTTGCGGACAGGATGTATGGCAGGCTCGCCCTGCCCCGTCGAGATCATGAAGCAGGTCATCGAACGCATGCACATGCGGGATGTCACCATCGCTTACGGGATGACCGAGACCAGTCCCGTCAGTTTCCAAAGTTCAGGCGAAGATCCGGTTTCCCGGCGGGTCTCGACGATCGGGCGGGTTCAACCGCATCTCGAATGCAAGGTCATCGATGTCAATGGTAATACCGTTCCTCGTGGCACGCCTGGCGAGCTCTGCACCAGGGGTTATTCCGTCATGATCGGCTACTGGGTTGATCCGGAAAAGACAGCTGAAGCAATCGACGAAGATGGCTGGATGCACACCGGTGACCTCGCGACCATCGATGACGAGGGCTATGGCAATATTGTCGGACGCCAAAAGGACATGGTGGTTCGCGGCGGCGAAAACATCTATCCGCGCGAAGTAGAGGAGTATCTGTTTCGCCACTCCAAGATCAAGGACGTTACCATCGTCGGCGTTCCTGATCCGAAGTTCGGCGAAGAACTCTGTGCCTGGATCATTTTGAAGACCGGTGAAGATGCCGACGAAGAAGAGATCAAGGCGTTTTGCCGTGGACAAATCGCCCATTACAAGGTGCCGAGATACGTCCGTTTCGTCGAAGCATTTCCTCTGACGGTAACAGGCAAGATCCAGAAATATCTTATCCGCAAACAGATGGCAGAGGAGCTTGGAATACAGGAGCAGAATACGGCCTGAAACCAGGCGGGCGCAGGCCCGCGACCTGCGGGATCAGTTATCGATGAAGTCGCGCACGGCCTTGTTGTAACCTTCCGGGTCCTGCAGCATGGCGAAATGACTGGCGTTGTCGAGGATGACCAGTTTGGCCCCCGGAATCGTCTTGGCCATGTATTCCGTATGCTCACGCGTAATCGCCTCGTCATGATCGCCAAGAACGATTGCCACTGGCGTCTTGATCTTCTTCAGATCGTCGTCACTCCAGTTGGGCTGGCTCGCCCACATGCCACTGATCTGTTCGACAAAGGCATCATATTGGTCCGGCGTGGGCGAAATCTTCTTGTAGATTTCGCCTGACTGATCAATATAGGCCGCGAAGGTCTTGTTTTTCATGACATCTGGATTGACGCCATCGACCTTGGAGTTGGCTGCCTGCGCGAAGAGTTTTGTCAGCCTCTCGGGGTGATTCATGGCGATGTCGAGACCAATTATCCCGCCGTCACTCCATCCAACCAGTGCAGTCTTGTCGACCTTCAGGAAATCGAGAAGCGCTATATAATCTGATGACATCAAATCATAGCTGTAAGGATCGGCATTGCGGGTCGAACGTCCATGGCCACGGCTGTCAGCAACAATCACCATATGGTCTTTTGCAAGGTCGGCCACCTGTGCACCCCAGATATCGGCATAGCCGAGACCGCCATGTATGAGGAGAACGGGTGGCCCCTTGCCATAGACGGCATAGTACATTTCGATGCCGTTGACTGGAGCTGTGCCGCTTTTCTCAGCCGCGGGCATTGGTGCTGGCGGGGGAAGCTTTTCCCAGCGTTCGGCGGCATGAACGCCACCTGAAACCAGGGCGAACATGAGGACGAGCGAATAGGCTAAGGATTTTAGGAACATCGTCTTCCCTCCAACGAACATGAAATGCGATGTTTCCATCCTAACGAAGATAGTCAAGTTTGGCGAATGCCGCACCGAATTTCTAGGAGCAGCAGACGCAACAAAAAAGGCGGCCCGCGAGCCGCCTTCGAATTATGCAGGAGGTGTCCTACTTGGCAACGTGCCAGACACCGCCGACGCCATCGCCAGTCATATCGCCGGCTTTCTTGTCCTTGGCGAACGTATAAAGTGGTTTGCCTTCATAGGCCCACATTTCCTTGCCCGCCGTGTCCTTGACCAGCGTCCATTCGCCTTCAGCCTTGGCCCCTTTGGCGGCATGGAATGCCGGCCAGTTTTTCAGGCATTTCTCATCGCAGCTCGATTTGCCGTCCTTGTCCTTGTCGAACGTATAGAGCGTCATGCCCTTCGCGTCGGTCCACATGTCGCCCATCTTTTTCGCAGGTTCTGCCGCGAAAGCAGACAGGCTGGTGGCGGCGAGAAATCCCATTGCGATCAAAATTGTCTTCATTGTTTTCACTCCCTCTTTGGGATTGCCAGCGGGGCGCTGACAGTGCCCGTTCTTAAGCGAACCAAGCCGTTCGCATCGAAGAATACTCTACCACATTTCGTTCCGAATTGAGGCACTGCATGCGCATTTTGCGCTTTGATTTGATACATTTGGTCTTGATTGCTAGGAATTCGATGACCGACATTCAGGAGTGGACAATGGATCTCGATATCAGCGAAATTAATGGCGCCTGCCACTGTGGATCAGTGCGTTTCCATGTCCGCCTGTCGAATGGTCTCCACACGGCACGCCGTTGCACCTGCAGCCTTTGCCGGATGCGTGGCGCTGTCGCCGTCTCGGCGAAAGTCGGTGATCTTGATATTCTGGCTGGTGAAGACAAGCTCAGCGTCTATCAATTCAACACGATGACGGCCAAACACTATTTCTGTTCCGGATGCGGTATCTACACACATCACCAGCGCCGGTCCAATCAGAGTGAGTACGGCGTGAATGTCGCCTGTCTCGAGGGGATCAGCCCTTTCGATTTTGACGAAGTGCCAGTCAGCGATGGCGTTCATCATCCGTCTGATAACAAGAAAGCCAACAAGACTGGTCCTGTTGGCGTTTTGCGATTTGTCCGCGCGGACTAGATCCTGATCACCATTTGACGGTCAGGCCGATATTGCCCTCGAATATCTTCTGTTCGGCGCCCTCGACGTCGAACGTGTAATCTGCCACGGCAAATGCGCTGACCTTTTCGGTAAAGTCGTGCACGATACCCGCGCCGAGTTCCAGCGAAGTCGACTCGCCTTCTGTGGTAATTGCATCCGGGCCAAAGAGTACTGAGTCCGTGGTGTTGAAACCGTGCCACAAATTGGCCTTGACGTAGGGCTGGAACAGCCCAGCCGAAGTTTGATATTTTCCCTGAATCCGGAAACCGAGCCGGCCTGTGAAGCCGTCATCACTATCGAATCCGACATCGGAAAAGGCGTCCGATTGATCGTCAAGCGAGATATTCTGCCATATGATCTGTGCCTGCGGCTCGATGGTCCAGCTTTCCGACAGCGGGATCGGGTAACCGCCTTCCAGCGATGCGGTAAAGCCCGTGCCGTCGATATCGATACCGACACCGCGTTCGGAGGTCGCATCGCCGCCAAACCACGATCCCATCAAAACGCCGTCCAGGTACCACCCACCAGGACCGATATGTGTCCAGTAGCCGCCGAAGCTCGTCGTATCAAGATTGAGGCTGCCGACATTCACACCATTCCACCCGACCGCCTGGCCTTTGACATCCGCGTCGAGATTCGAATAACCGAAGAACAGACCGGCTATATCGCGATGTCCGTTGTCGTGCTGCCAGCCGAGAATATCGAGACCTGCTTGTATGCCGTAGAGGTTCCCGTCAATGGATGGATCAACGGTTCCATCCCAGCTCTGTTCAGTCGATTGCCCGAAGGCGCGGCCCCAGGCGGCGGAGAAGTTCTCGCGCGAGTTTACAACGCCCTGTTCGCCCCGTCTTTCGTGGAATGTCCCGAGTGTTGCCAGTGCGGTTTGGCGCGCAGCCGGGGGTAAAGCGGAATAGAGAGGAACCTCTTCACGATATAGCGGAATTGATTCACCCGGATCCGCATGCACAGGTGTTGCGCCGGAATTGGGTGGTTCCACGCCCGGTCCGGGCGGTGCGATCTCGCCAGGTTCGGGGTCGGTTATTGCAGCAGCAATGCTGCCTGGCAACAGCGATGACCGAAGATACCAGTTCTCCGCCGATCCCGCGGACACACCGCCCTTGAAGAGCGCGTATTCGAAGGCGCCTGCCGCAACGGAATTGCTCAGGCTGAACGCAGACGCACTGGTGGTTGCACCGTTGACAGCCTGAACAACGAGAATGCCATCCTGTACAGTGCTGGCGCCGGCTCCGCCTAGATTTGTCACCGCAAGCCCGGTCGTTCCAGCGGCCGTGCCGCCGGAAATAACGAATTTGTCGGAAGCCGACGAATCATCGCCGAGCACCGTCTGCAACCGGATCGCGCCGCCGCTGCCCGTATAATTGCCAAGGACGGTAAACGTATCGGTTGCTCCACTCGAACCATTGGTGAGATCGATGGTCCCTGCATTGGTCACATTGGCGAGTTGCCCGGCCGCGAAGGGCGCAATTGCAGCATTGACCCCGTTGCCCGCGAGCAGCGTGCTTGTACCGTCGATCGAAAAGCTGCCGGTTGCCGTTCCGCTGTCACCGACCACGAAATTGCTGTCGAGCGTGAAGGCGGAACTGTTCGTGAGCGCGACGTTTTCCCAATTCACATAACGGCCGGACGTCGTCGCCGTCGTGTTGGAAAAGGTCAGCGTATCAGTACCGGCCTCCCCATTGACCGACGGTGTCGACGAGAGGGTTGCGTCGGTGAGATTCTGCAATGTTCCGGTGTCATTGCCCGCGCCGAGATTGATCGCCCCGCCGATCGTACCTGCGGTATCCCACGTAAACTGATCATTGCCGCCTGCCGTGGTGACCGTGCTGCCGATGGACCCRCCGGAGATGAAGATTCGATTGTCCCCGCTGCCGAGATCAACGAATGTGCCGATTGAACCACCCGAAAGTATCAGCAAGTCGCGGCCTTGCGTTGCAATCACAAAGCGGTCGATGACACCGCCCGACATGCGCATTTCATTGTTGGCCTGCTCGAGATTGACTTCGCCGATCTGCCCGCCCGTCATCGTGAAGAAATCGCCGGCAAAGAACTGGCCGATAATCCGGCCACCGCTGACTGTCGCCGTGTCGAGTTCGCTGCCCTGCTCGACTCGTTGAACCACACCGCCGGTCATGACGAAATTGTCGACACCGCCATTCTGGAAAATTGTGCCGTTGACCGTACCACCATTCAGCTGAAGACTATCGTTACCCCCGCCCTCACTGAGATCGCCATTGATCGTGCCGGAATTGATTACGACGGTATCGACCCCGGAATTGAACGTGACTGGTCCCGTGATCGTGCCCGTGCCTCCCGTGGGAAGTGTAAGCGAGTTGTTCCCGCCCGTATCCGTCAAGGGTCCGCCGGTCCCGCTGTCGCAAATATAAACGTCGTTTCCTGCTGTGGTGACG
>NZ_JBFUMG010000170.1:0-8688 GCF_054049495.1 Phyllobacterium sp. P5_D12
TCCAGTGCATAGTCTCATTGCTCTGACGCACCAGAATCTCGCACAGATCCGGGTCAGTGCGATTATGAGTTACCCGAGCCATATCGTCGAAGAAAAGGTCCTCCGTATAGCTGCCGAAATCGCTGTCCATTTCCTCGGGTGTCAGATCGGGAGACAGCGCGCGGATATCATCCGAACCCTCATAGGCGAAACGCATCAACCCTTCGGTATAAGAACTGTTGCCGCCCCGTTCAGCCTTGGGCGCGCGTTCCAAAAGAAGCACGCTCGCACCCTGCTCGCGTGCCGACAATGCCGCACATAGAGCAGCATTTCCACCGCCGACGACGACAACGTCAAATTGGCTTTTCTTCATCAACTGTTTCATGTCCTCACCTGAATGACTTGTATATGAGGACCTTCCTATCAAAATCGACCGTTCAGATATCAGACTATCTCGTGCTTCTGCTATTCCCGGAATGAATACTGAACAATGGTTAGACAGTGATCCAGCAACCGCAATTGGCAGGATCGGGCCACTGTGTGACGCTTGCGGTCAGGCACAATAGTAAGCTTGACAACAAAAATGAACGCGGCCGCCGGGTGAAACCGGCGGCCGGGAAAAGCAAAAAAGTACCAAACGAAAGGTGTGCGGTCTCTATTCTATGCGCCAATACATGCTCTTGGCCTGCATATAGGAGCGCATGCCTGCTACACCTTTCTCCCGACCGATACCGCTTCGCTTGAAGCCGCCGAAAGTCGCGGAAATGCTGCCTTCCTTGTAGCCGTTGATCCAGACCGTGCCGGCTCGCAAGGCTCGTCCTATGGTTGACGTCGTCGCCCAATTGCCTGGCCATGCCGTTCATTAGCATCATCGATCCATAGGGCTCTGTAGCCGAGCAGGCAACGTCCGCACCTGTCACCATCGCCTGGCCTGCATGCTAAAATTATCGGTGGAGATATCAGATTATCTTGTACTGCTGCTATTCTGCCAAGGAATACCACCAGGCGCGAATTGATTGGAAACCTACCGCCGGTGCGATTCAACGCCCGGAATCCAGTGGGGAATGCCGTTATTTAGGCACAATGCGTGACGCAGTGGGCGCCAAAACCCTTTAGGACCCTCAGAAACCACTAAGAGTTGCCTCTCGCCTTTGCAATTTAGGCTTATTGCAACGTAGCTGCCCTTCACCTACTGCGGAAGTGCCGCACTGCAATGACGCCTTTTTGAGGCGCAGCGTAAACGTCGTCATGTCGGTCGTTGCTGACTCAGTATGTGCCAATAGCCACCATGAACCGACGGGTGCGGGCTGGGTGGACCAGAGGACGCCTAGAACCGGCTCAATCTCGGAGCGCCCCCTTTCGCCGCTACGCGCGGTTAGTCTGCACAACGTTAAATGGCCTCTGTTTGTTCAACGGCAGCGCTGCGCCGGTCGCCAAGGTCGATCAGCGCATCCAGCAGTCTGAGGAGGCCTTGCGCTTGGCGAGAGTTCAGTGGGTAGCTCGCAATAGCCAAGCGCTGAACAGTGGCCGCAGTTCGCGCCGGCAGGCTGGTGCCAACCCAACTAGTTTTAGCCAACCCCATCTTTTCTATGACGCTGTTAGCTTGGACCACGAAATCGTCGATTGGGTAGGAAGCGCTGAACAAGAAGAACGGCACAATCACCTACACCGAGCGACGCTTCGGCTGACGTTCTCGGCGCCGCTGTAGGTCGCGGCGGCGCCGGTTCATTCAGCCACATCTCCCGTACCATTGTTTTGCTTGCTCCTAACGGTGCCGGTCATGCTACAGAAACGAGTTGCTTGGGGTGAGGTCAATGCCATGTCTGTGAAAAACGTCCAGAACCAAATTGCAAAGTTCCTTCGGTCGCCAGCGGCCGAGGTGCTCTGCATCCGAGGGCATTGGGGCACAGGCAAAACCTACACCTGGATGGAGGCATTGAAAGGGGCCGCGAAGCCCAATGGCGGGCTGGCCATAGAGAAATACGCCTACGTCTCGCTTTTTGGGCAGAACAGTTTGGGGGATGTGAAGGGGGAGCTGTTTTACCAGACGGTCAACCGAGATCGAATTGGCGAGCAATTTGACCCAAAAGAAGTCGGCGCGCTTTTCAGTGGTCTGCCACAGGTGGCCAGTTGGAGCGCTCGGGTTGCAGGTGCCGTGTTCGGCGAGGGGTATTCCAGCGTGGGCTCAACGGTGATGTACCTCACCGTACGCAATAGACTCATTTGCATTGACGATTTGGAGCGTAAGGGCGAGGACCTACGCAGCGCCGATGTCCTAGGGCTTATCTCCCAGCTGAAGGATGACCGGAACTGCAAGGTCGTGCTCCTCCTGAATGATGAGCAGCTTGAGGATCGCGAAGAGTTCGAGACGTTCCTGGAAAAGGTCGTTGACGTAAGCCTTCGGTTTGCCCCGACCCCGGCTGAAAGTGCCGAGACCGCGTTTAGGGGGCAGACCGCGAGCGCGCTGGTAAAGGAAGAACTGACCGCTCGGACCATATCGCTCGGGATCGATAACGTCCGCGTCATACGTAAAATTCTGCGGATCATTCATGAACTGGAGCCGCTCCTAAAGGACTATAAGCCTGGGGTGATGAAGTCGGTTATAGGCTCGCTCACCCTATTCGGTTGGAGCTACCTCGAACGCGATGCTTCACCGCCTCTCGATTACATCAGGCAGCTTGGCGAATACAGTTCGGTAGTTGACGGCTCTACGCCAGAGCTTGYGGCGCTGAAAATGAAATGGGGACCGCTCCTCCGGCGCTACGGCTACAATCACACCGACGAATTTGACGATGTCCTCATTGAAGGCGTCGTTAACGGCTACTTCGATCCCGATGTTGTCGCTATGTATGCCAACCAACTGCACGAAAGGGAAAAGGCAAGCGAAGCCAACGCGGAGTTAGCCAAGGCGTGGGCGGTTTTCCACGGCTCGTTCGAGGATAACGTGGAAGAGATGGTTGCCATCGTTACCGACTGCTTCGAGCGGAACGCCAAATACTTCAGCTTCAGCACCACCGCCCAGCTCATCGACCTTTTACGCCGGGTAGACCAGGCCGACGCCTCGAACAAAGTGTTTGCGGCCTACGTAGACGCGAACAAAGGAAATCCCGGCGCCTTTGATATGGACCGCCTTTTGCGGTTCGGTTATGAGCTGCCCCGCGATATCGTTGAGCGGGTAGAGGATATTCAAGCGAAGGCCGAGCCCGACCTCACCAACGATGAGAGATTCCTTAAGCTGAAAGAGGCGGGCTTCAACTCTGAGATCGGGTTGGAGATCGCTAAGGCTCCTGTTGCCGAGTACGTGCGGGTTTTGACGAGCCACGCGAATGAGGAACTAAAGCTCATTCGTGCCGGGTTGACCGATTACATCGACGTATCAAACCCGCCCGAAGTCGCCCAAGCAATCATGCACAAGGCGGCGGAAGCGCTAATTGAAATCTCCAAACGGAGCCCATTGGATAAAGCCCGCGCATACTCTTACCGCCTTATTCAATGGCAAGAGCAATGGAGGCCTAAGGCTGAAATAGCGGCGCCGGTGGAAGCTGCGGAGGCTGGACCTGTCGAGGAAGCCCCAGCGCCAGCGTAGCGGACAGTCGGCAGTCGGCCCCGAGCTTGGCGTTTGGCGATTGTGGCGCGACTGACAGACAACGCAGCCAATCACAACGTGCCATGTACAGAGACCGTCGCACGCTCCAAGGTGATGAAACGTGAGCTCTCGCAAAAAAATCGCAACCGCGAGGCGGCACTCGGCGGAGGCACGGGTTCAGTCTCTTGGTGAAACCTTCGAAAGCGGTCCACTGACAACGCACCGCAGGCCGGCAGGATCAAAAGTCACAAGGGGCTTTTCTCCAAAGACGGCAGCCAGCGCCGCACGCACGTATCTGGTTCCGTAACCCGCCCTCGTCGGCGGCGCGACAACCGGCCCCCCGGTCTCGGCCCACTCAAGGGTCACCGTCGGTGTGTCGGTGGCCGAAATTTCCCAGACCACGCTTACCCTCCCCTCCAGGGTTGAAAGCGCACCATACTTGATGGCGTTTGTCACAAGTTCATGCAGGCATAACGCCAGGGTTGTCCCCGCGTCGCGGGTGAGCATCAGATCAGGCCCTTCGACATAAAACCTATTAGTCCCGTCGGCACGATAAGGCTCCAGAGTGAAGTTTATTATGTCTCTCAGTGCGACGGCGTCGCCCCCCGCTTCGAATACTGCGGAGTGGACGTTGGCTAGCGCGCTCAGGCGGCCTTCAAAATCTGCGGTAAGAGCGTCGATCGTGTCCGAACCGCGACGGGTCATGCGAAAAATCGATGTCACACTGGCAAGGATATTCTTGACGCGGTGGTTGAGTTCGAAACGAAGTTCCCTTTCCCGCTCTATGGAGTCTCTGACTTCCCGCTGGCGCAACCGGACAAGGAGAGCAGACTGAATGCCGCTCACAAGCTCCAGGGAAGCGACGGGTCTTTGAATGAAAAGGTGGCGTGACCGTGGCCATCGCCTGTCCAATTCCGCTCGGATTCGCGACTGCTGTGCGGATCGATCCAACAGCACAAAAATTGGCAAGTCCGACCAGTTTGGCTGGGTGGTCAAATGGTTTGCGATGGCCTCGATCGTCGGGGGATTCAGCGACTCGTGGGTGGCAATGATCACGCCGGGCGATTCCGGAAGCTTCTGGACCAGATCATCCGTATCGGCACAGACCTTGACGACCATGCCATGCTCCACGAGCAACATCTCGATATAGGCTGCGTCTTTCCTGTATGGTGCCAGTACGAGCACCCAATCCAATTCGCCGTGATTGTTGGCGTCCATTACGCCTCTGGCAGGGGGTTGTACGCAACAACGGTAACGCCAGAGCTCTCGATCAAGAGCTCCCTGACGTCCAGGTCATGTGGGCCGTGCCGCTTCTTGACGACCGTGATACTGCGTCGGAGCTTTCCTTCGTGCTCGGAAATTCTGAGAAGCAGGACAGTGTCTCCAAGGAAGCTGACATCGACGTCAATGCCAACATTTTGCCCCAGCAAACCGTGTTGCGCGACGATCAACATGGTCAGTACGCCCGAACGGGCGAGATATTTCAGCAGAGACTGGATATCGCGCACGGCCTTCTCGCGGTGCGGCAGTGAATTCAGATATCCGGTGAAGCTGTCGATCACCACCACACGTGACTTTTCCCGGGTGACCACCTCTTGCGCGATCTTGCCGAATTCGCCGGGCGATATTTCGTTGGGATTGAAATCCCGTATGATCAGCTGGCCATCCTTGTGAAACTGGCGCAGGTCCATGCCAAGTCCCTCGGAACGCCGGAAAAACGTTTCCAATCTTTCCTCAAACAGAAAGAGCGCAACGCTCTCGCCCCGTTTCAATGCCGCTGTCGCGTATAATGATGACATGGTCGATTTGCCGGTCCCCGACTGGCCGATAACAAGCGTCGTCGTTCCCGACTCCTGTCCGCCGCCAAACATTTCATCGAGGGCTGTAACGCCCGACTTGATCAGCTGCGGTTTGACTGTTTCGGATGYCGCCCCGKGAATTATCCTTGGGTAGATGATAACCCCTTCTCCTTCCCGTATGGCCATATCATGATAGCCGTCGGCAACGGGAACACCACGCATCTTGCTTACCTCGACCCGGCGACGGACCCCGCCATATTCCTCGAGCGATTTGTCGAAGCGGATGACACCATGGGCAATCCCCTCGACCTCCTCGCCGCTGCGCTCAACTGAGCCGTTCGTCTGTGTATCCAGTAGCAAGGCCACCACCTGCCGCTGCGCCAAAAAAGACTTAAAACCCAACAGTTCTCGTCTAAAGCGCGGGGAATCTCCTGTGATGAGGCGGATTTCCAGAAGCGAGTCATAGACAAGCCTGTGGGGCTTGTGATCTTCAATTGCCTGCTCAACGGCTTTCCGGGTTTCGTCGAGCCGGAGCTCCGTGGTTTGAAAGATCGTTTGATCCGAAGCGCCATTCACAGCATCGGACGCCGACAACTCTTCAACTCTGATACCCTTGAGGCTCCAGCCGTGAGAAATGGCGATCGATTCAAGCTCTGCCGCGGTCTGGGAGAGACTGACGTAAAGGCAGCGTTCCCCGGCATCGACGCCCGCGAGCAGGAACTGTAGCGCTGCAGTTGTCTTGCCCGATCCGGGAGCACCTTGCAGGATGTAAAAATTGGAAGAAGGCAAGCCGCCTCGGAGGATTTCATCCAGCCCGGCAATGCCGGTTTTCACGACAGATTGTTTCTTATGCGTGACCATGTCGATCGAATCCATTCCGTTGAAATCGAGTAAGGGGAGACGCCAGACGGCTGACTGCAAACGCTTCCCGCTTTATATTCCACATTGACCATCGTCAACATCGCGATCGACGGCATCCGGATTCACACGACCCTCAAGTCGCTATACAACCACCTCCATTAATTCACCATTCCCATCTCTCGTACGGCCTTTATGATGTGTTTGTGGTGGTAAGGCTTTCCAAAAAAGCGGCCCTCGACCGGAAGTGTGTCGTCGGACATGTACCTATGTCCCGATGTAACGATGATCTTTATCGGTGGCCACCTATCCCGCACTGCAGCCGCCAGTTTCAGTCCATCCATGCTTCCGGGCATGTCGATATCGGTGAATAGTACCCGGATGTCATCGCGTTCACTCAGGATAGCGATTGCCTCGTCGGCATCTCCCGCTTCCAACACGCTAAAGCCGGCGGCTTCCAACGCGTGGGCGATGTCCATGCGGACGATTATCTCGTCTTCTACAACGAGGACTGTGATCGAGTTTTCCTTCATACGAAGTCCCTTTCGTAGCGCTGTCCGGCTCATCGTGGGCTGCTCTCCAACGCGTGCGCTCTCAAATCGATCCGAAGAAAGACAAATCGCGGACCAAAGCACGGTAGCGAACGACCACAGCCGCAAGCGTGGAATGGGCGCAAACTCTTGCGAAGAACGAATATTTTCACCTGTCCTGTCCTGCCCTGCTCGCCTGCAATTTCAGTGCACCGACCCTGCAAGCGCCCTCCTGAAAATTCTTGGACGACAAAGGTGCAAAAGCGAAGCATCGGTTCGCCTTGAACGATGCGCGCTTCTTCGCGACCGTTGTGCACGCGGAAGAGGGCGACCATCCCCCAACCTTATGATGCTGACAACGACACCGCGACCGGAGGGGGCACCGCATTGACATCTTGGTGTGTGGAGGGGTACACGTCTAGCGTCGATGTTTGCTAGTTTGACTTTTGTTATCGCGCGCTGGCAACGTGCCCTGGACGAACTTCCCCGTCAAAGATCGAGATCATCATCCGCCAAGTTCTATTTCGGCGGGTCGTTGCAATTGCTATGAAAGGGTTCGTTATGACCACTGGCACAGTTAAATGGTTCAATTCCACCAAAGGCTTCGGCTTTATCCAGCCTGACAACGGCGGCACCGATGCGTTCGTTCATATCTCTGCGGTCGAGCGCGCCGGTATGCGTGAAATTGTCGAGGGTCAGAAGATCGGCTACGARCTAGAGCGCGACAGTAAGTCGGGTAAAATGTCTGCCTGTAATCTGCAGGCTATATAATCCGGTAACCGCTTTCCCTTGGCCACGGGTATACTGATACTGTCAAAGGCAAGTTAACCAAGTGGGTCAGGCATCTGCTTGGCCTTTTTTTATGTTCACGAACTGTCGGAAGCCTCCGAGCCGGATAGCATTGTTCGCGGCCAGCCGGCGCATATTCGGAGATTTGAATGACCGAGCAGAGCAATGAGCTCCAGGCGATCAACACGGCCTGGCAGATTGCCATTCAGGAAATCCTACGGATGGTCGTGCGGGATATGTACAAAACGGGCGATGAAGCTGTGTTCAAGTCGCATATAAAGCGCATCGAGGAGGCCGCCGTCGACAGCATTTATTCGGGTCTGATGCTGCGAGGGACAAACGAATGGACAGAGGTACTCGTCAAAGAGAAAGCGAGTAACTTCGTCACCACTCTGCTCACCTCCTTTACCTTCGATCGTGCATAAGACTCCGGCTAACGTGCGGCCCGGCGGGCCTGCCGCCGCATACGAATGCATGAATTCATGATAGACCTTGATTGAATAGCGCTGCGTTGTTCTCGGTAGAATGGATGGCGCGATTCTTTGCTGCCGCGGCGCTGTGCCTCACAAGAATGCCGTCGACGCTTTTAGTGTCCTGCTTTTGTATGAACGCGACCAAATCGGACCAATTCTTGGCTCTGTGGTAGTGCAATGAGGAAGGCTGACTACTAAACTAAACCGCTTTATTCGAGCTTTTCGGAATTCAAACTCGATGGTTGTAATTGTCCAACATCGCGCCAAAAGCTTTGACGCGATGTCATGATACCGGGAGCTAGGGATTTAGTATCCGGTACTTCTCGCGTCATTCATTCCGAGTCAACCACGATAATTCACCGTCTACCGCTTGGGCGGGCGTGTACGAAGGCATTTTAACAAAACGGCAGCAATGGATGGATATTTATTACCCCTCCATGAAAAGTTAGAACAGCCGCTTCGCGCCTTCATTCCGGCCATTCGATATTGTAGGCTCTGGGCCATTAGCGGTAATTCAACATAGATAATTATTGTCCAACCAAACCGTCGGTCAGGGATGATCCGCCATGYGTGTCGGCGATGGCTCGCTTTAGATCATCGATGGCATTGGCGGAAGGCAGTGTTTGGCCCTCAGGCTCCGGTGGCATTTTCCAGCCCGGATCGATCCCTTGCAT
>NZ_JBFUMG010000171.1:0-8680 GCF_054049495.1 Phyllobacterium sp. P5_D12
GTCGAAAGCACCATGACGACTGCCCCGAAACTCGGGAGCGACGAGTAAGCTCACGCTTTTATTCTTGTCCATTTGAGATTGAACGTCAATTCGTCATTGCTGACATTCGCGTGTCCCCCGAATTGAGCAGTAAAGGCGGTGAGTATTGTAATACCGACGCCATTTTTTGGGATGGTCACAGCACGCATTTTAATTTGATTATTACATTCATGTTTGATGGCTTCTTATTGATTTGACAATAAAATATGGTCAGGTAGGATTTTAATTGAAATGCCAATGGTTTGTGTCTGATCTCCGGCGTGCTTTATCGGCAGAGCCGGTTTAAAGGGAGATAACATGCTATGAACATGGAACTCTCGCGGCGCCAGTTTCTTGTGGCGACCGGTGCGGGTGTTGCGGGTACGGCGCTCGGCGCCTTTGGCTTCGGCGAGATCGAAGCCGCCCATGCCGAAGCGATCCGCGCTTTCAAACTCGTAAACACCACCGAAACCCGGAACACCTGCCCCTATTGCTCGGTTGCATGCGGTATCATCATGTACTCGAAGGGCGACCTGAAAAAGGGCGAAAAGGCCGAGATCGTCCACATCGAGGGCGACACCGACCACCCGACAAATCGCGGAACGCTGTGCCCGAAGGGTGCCGCCCTGCTCGACTTCGTCAAGGCCGAGACGCGCCTGAAATATCCGATGGTCCGCAAGCCGGGCTCCGACAAGTTCGAGCGTATCTCCTGGAATGACGCGCTTGATCGCATCGCCCGATTGATGAAGGATGATCGCGACGGTAATTTCGTCCAGAAGAACAATGACGGCGTGACCGTCAATCGATGGACGACGACCGGCTTCCTTGCCGCCTCCGCAACAACGAACGAAACAGCGTTTGCCACCTATAAAGTCGTGCGCAGCGCTGGAATGCTGGTATTCGATAACCAGGCACGTGTCTGACACGGCCCAACGGTGTCCAGTTTGGGCCCAACATTTGGCCGTGGTGCAATGACCAATTCCTGGACCGATATCAGGAATACGGATCTTGTCGTCATCATGGGTGGCAATGCCGCCGAAGCGCACCCTTGCGGTTTCAAATGGGTCACGGAGGCCAAGGCCAACCGTGGTGCCAAGCTTATCGTCGTCGATCCCCGCTTCACACGCTCTGCGTCGGTGGCTGATTTCTATGCGCCAATCCGTCAGGGGTCGGACATAGCCTTCCTGCTTGGTGTGATGAATTACTGCATCAAGAACCACAAGGTGCAGTGGGACTATGTGAAGGCATTTACCAATGCCGCCTTCATCGTCAAGGACGGCTTCGAATACAAGGACGGCCTGTTTACGGGTTACGACGAGACAAAGCGCGACTATGACAAGTCGACCTGGAATTATGTGGTCGGCGACGATGGTTACGCTGTGGTCGATGACACGCTGACCAATCCACGGTGCGTGTGGAACCTGTTGAAAGCGCATATCTCCATCTATACGCCCGAAATGGTCGAGCGCATCTGTGGCACACCCAAGGAGAAGTTCCTCAAGGTTGCCGAGATGATCTCGGAATGCTCAACGCCGACCAAGACCATGACGTCCATGTATGCGCTTGGCTGGACACAGCATTCAAAGGGTTCGCAGAACATCCGCTCGATGGCGATGCTACAACTCATCCTCGGCAATATTGGCGTACGTGGCGGTGGCATGAACGCGCTGCGTGGGCACTCCAATATCCAGGGGCTGACCGATGTAGGCCTGATGTCGAACCTGCTTCCGGGCTATATGACGCTGCCAAATGAAAAAGAGGTGGATTTCGACACCTACATGTCGACACGCGGCTTCAAACCACTCCGGCCCAACCAGATGAGCTACTGGCAGAACTACAGGAAGTTCTTCGTCAGTTTCCTCAAGACGATGTGGGGGGCGGCGGCGACGCCGGAAAACCATTTCGCCTATGACTGGCTGCCCAAGCTCGATGTGCCGGGTTATGATGTGCTGCGCGCCTTCGAACTCATGAATCAGGGCAAGATGACAGGATACATCTGCCAGGGGTTCAACCCTCTGCTTGCAGCGCCAAACAGAGCGAAGCTGACCGCATCACTGTCGAAGCTCAAGTTCCTGGTCACGATGGATCCGCTTGACACGGAAACATCACGGTTCTGGGAAAATCACGGCGAGTTCAACGACGTTAATTCTTCGCAAATCCAGACGGAGGTCTATCAACTGCCTTCGACCTGCTTTGCTGAAGACGAGGGCTCGCTCACCAATTCCGGGCGTTGGCTGCAGTGGCATTGGCCTGGCGGTACGGCTCCCGGTGAAGCCAAGACGGATAACTGGATCATGGCGCAGATCTATACGCGCCTGAGGGACCTTTACCGCAAGGAGGGTGGAGCGTTCCCCGATCCGATCGTCAATCTCGACTGGTCCTATGCCGATCCGGGTGAGCCGACTGCCGAAGAACTTGCCAAGGAACTGAACGGCAAAGCGCTGGCCCCATTGATGGATCCAACCGATCCTACCAAGGTAGTGGTTGAAGCCGGCAAGCTGGTGCCAAGCTTCGCCGCGTTGCGTGATGACGGCTCCACGACAAGCGGATGCTGGATTTATTCCGGCTGCTTCAACGAGAACGGCAACAACATGGCCCGGCGGGATACATCGGACCCGGATGAGACCGGCGCTTACCTGAAATGGGCGTTTTCGTGGCCCGTCAACCGCCGTATCCTCTACAATCGGGCTTCGGCGGATCTGAATGGCAAGGCCTGGGACCCAAGCCGCAAGCTGATCGAGTGGGACGGCCAGAAATGGTCAGGCTACGACGTGCCGGATATTGCGCCGACAGCCAAGCCACAGGATGTCGGTCCATTCATCATGAACGCGGAGGGCGTTTCGCGCCTCTTCGTCGTCGGGATGATGCGCGATGGACCGTTCCCGTCGCACTACGAACCGTTCGAGTCGCCAGTTACAAACCTCATCGCTCCGAAAATCCGCGGCAATCCGGTGGCGCGGGTGTTCAAGGGCGATTTCGCGCAGTTTGCCGAACCCGCTTCGCAGGAATTTCCTTATGCGGCAACGTCCTACCGTCTTACCGAACATTTCCACTACTGGACCAAGCATGTCTGGGTGAATGCCGTCCTGCAGCCGGAATTCTTCGTCGAGATATCGGAAGAACTCGCGAAGGAGAAAGGCATTGTCAAAGGCGGCTGGGTACGCGTGTGGTCCAAGCGCGGATCGATCAAGGCCAAGGCTGTCGTCACGAAGCGGATCAAACCTTTGATCTGCGACGGCAAGCCGGTTCATGTGGTGGGTATTCCGCTGCACTGGGGTTTCACGGGGGCAGCGAAGAAGGGCTTCGGTCCAAACTCGCTCACGCCTTTCGTCGGTGACGCCAATATCGAGACGCCTGAATACAAGGCGTTCCTGGTCAATATCGAGCCCATCGCCGGGCCGGTGGCATAGGAGGTTACCATGTTCCCGCCTGTCCCAAACCCGACGACCCAGCCTGTATCCCCGAAATTCGGCGATCAGGATTTGATCCGCCGGTCGGCGTCAAACGTGACGCCGCCCGCGCAACGGCAGACGGAGGTGGCAAAGCTCATCGATGTCTCCAAGTGCATCGGCTGCAAAGCCTGCCAGTCGGCCTGTATCGAGTGGAACGACACGCACCCGGAAATCGGAATCAACACCGGCGTCTACGATAACCCGCATGACCTGACGCCGGATATGTTCACGCTGATGCGGTTCACCGAGTGGGAAAACCCGGAAACGAACAATCTCGAGTGGCTCATCCGCAAGGATGGCTGCATGCATTGCGAGGATCCGGGCTGCCTCAAGGCCTGCCCGGCACCCGGCGCCATCGTGCAATATTCGAATGGCATCGTCGATTTCATCCACGAGAACTGTATTGGCTGCGGCTATTGCATCAAGGGATGCCCATTCAATATTCCGCGCATCTCACAGGTCACTCATACCGCCTACAAGTGCACGCTCTGCTCCGACCGCATTGCCGTTGGGCAGGGACCAGCCTGTGCCAAGGCATGTCCGACGCAAGCGATCGTTTTTGGTACCAAGGATGAGATGAAGGAGCACGCGGCAGGACGCATCACCGATCTGAAATCGCGCGGTTTTGCCAATGCGGGACTTTACGATCCGCCGGGCGTCGGCGGCACACACGTCATGTATGTGCTGCATCATGCGGACAAACCGGAGATTTACGCCGGTCTGCCGAACAATCCGCGCATCAGCCCGATCGTAGAGGCCTGGAAGGGTGTCACGAAATATGCCGGGCTCGCTGTGATCGGTTTTGCTGCTGCAGCTGGGTTCATGCACTATCTGGTTGCCGGTCCGAACCGGGTTTCCGAAGAGGATGAAGAGGCTGCCGAGAAGCTGACCGGAGAGGAACCTCGCCCATGAGCACGGATTATGACGTGGAGAAGGGCGATAGCGTTCATCCGGGCAAGCCCGTTACCGTCGACCGCTACACGGCGGGCGCGCGCGTCAATCACTGGATCACGGCGATTAGCCTAGTGCTCCTGGCGTTGTCCGGACTTGCCTTGTTCCATCCCCGACTCTTTTTCCTGACGGGGCTCTTTGGCGGAGGACCGTTGACGCGGGTCATTCATCCGTGGATCGGCGTTCTCCTGTTTTTCAGCTTTTTCGGTCTGTTTCTCCGCTTCTGGAAAGCCAATCTCTGGAAGCGTGAGGATGGCACCTGGCTCGCGCGCATTCGGGATGTGCTGACGGGACATGAAGAACGGCTGCCGGAGGTCGGTAAATACAATGCCGGACAGAAATTTGTCTTCTGGTCGATGTCGGCTCTGATCATCGTGCTGATTACAACGGGYCTGATAATCTGGGATCAGTATTTCTCCATGTTCACCACCATCGAGCAGAAGCGATGGGCCGTGCTCGTCCACGCGATTGCGGCTGTTTGTGCGATCAGTGTCTGGATTATCCATGTCTATGCAGCGATCTGGGTGCGCGGTACAATAAGGGCAATGACCCGTGGTTCTGTGACTGGCGGCTGGGCGTGGAGGCATCATCGCAAATGGTTACGTGAGCTGGTCGGCAAAGCATCAAAAGGTAAATCGACGCCCGCCGAATAACAGGGCGTTCAACATCGGTCCACGTGGCCCGGCGGGTTCGTGAGGGAGTTTTATGAGTCGCAAAAGCGCGGTCGTACCGGATCCAACAGCGATTGGGAATATTGCGTCACCGCCCTTTGCGCGTCTGCCCGATCCCCTTTCGCTTTTTTCTGCCAGATCGAGGCGTCTGCGCCAGTTGGCTGAAACAAGCGATCTCGCACCCTATCTGAATTTCCTTGCCGAACTTGCCCAGGCCCAAAACGATATCCAGTCGGATCTGCCCCTGCCGGAGAGCCCCGATGCGGAAACAATTGCGCGTGCACGCGAGTTCGAAATGCCGCCGCTCGACCGAAGCGTGATCGACGGCGATCCGGCGATTGGCACTCTATTCGATCGCCTGTTCGCCGCGGCTGCCACAATCGAGAAGCCCGTTGCCGCGGCCAAGGCGCTGGCTCGCGTGACAGCCGCCGATCCTGTCGAACGTCTCGTGATGGCGCAGACCGTATTCTTCAACACATTGCCCGGCGATGCGATTGCCGAGCATGTTTTCGTATGGGCAGGGCTGCAGGTATATTTCGCTCGCCTTGCGTCCGTTCTTGATGTGGCCGCGCTGGCGCCGGTCGCCGATGGCGTTTGTCCTGTCTGTGGCGCCGCCCCGATGTCGTCGATGGTCGTCGGCTGGCCCGGTTCGCACGGCGCGCGGTTTTGCTCATGTTCCCTGTGCGGCACGCTCTGGCACTATGTCCGGGTCAAATGCGTGCTTTGCGGTTCCACCAAGGGGATCGGCTATCAGGAGATCGACGGACAAGGCGGGATCGTCAAGGCCGAGACCTGCGATGAATGCCATGGCTGGTCGAAGATACTGTATCAGGACAAGGAGCCCGGAGCCGATCCCGCTGCCGATGATGTGGCGAGCCTGAGCCTCGATCTCCTGATGCGGGATGGGCCTTATCACCGCGGCGGGTTTTCTCCGCTGTTAGCCGGCTTTTAGGAGGTGAAATGGACAGCAATACCAGCTTGCGCCGTATTCCTTCAGTCGATCAGCTTCTGAAGTCTGCGTCGGCTGCTCGTATAGTCGAACGTTTTGGGCGTCCGGCCCTCACTGAAGCCTTGCGAAGTGCATTGGCGCAGACACGTGCTGACGTGCGCAATGGCCTTAACGCGCCCTCGGGGGAAACCGTCATGGCTGCCGCGCTGGCCAGCCTCGAGGCGGCTGGCCAGTCATCACTCCGGCCTCTGTTCAATCTGACGGGTACGGTACTGCACACGAATCTCGGTCGTGCATTGCTGGCGCAAACGGCAATCGAAGCTGCAACGGCGGCCATGCGCGAGGCCGTTGCTCTCGAATTCGATCTTGAGAGCGGCAAGCGCGGCGAACGCGATGATCATCTGCGTTCCCTGATCTGCGAACTCACCGGGGCTGAAGACGCGACCATCGTCAACAACAACGCGGCGGCCGTCCTTCTGGTCCTGAACAGCCTGGCGGCGGGCAGGAAAGCCATCGTCTCGCGTGGGGAGCTGATTGAAATCGGCGGGGCTTTTCGCATGCCCGATATCATGGCGCGCGCCGGTACGCGCCTTGTCGAGGTCGGTACTACGAACCGCACCCATGCCCGGGATTATCGCGATGCCATCGGTCCCGATACGGGTCTGATACTGAAAGTCCATACTTCCAACTATCGCGTCGAAGGCTTCACCAAGGAGGTGGGCGCGCGCGAACTGGCTGGCATCGCCCGCAGCAAGGACGTTCCCCTGGTCAATGACCTCGGTTCCGGCACCCTGACGGATCTCACCCGTTTCGGGCTTGCCCACGAGCCGACCGTGCGTGAAGCGATCGCTGAAGGTGCGGACATCGTGACCTTTTCCGGTGACAAGCTCCTGGGTGGTCCGCAAGCCGGGTTCATCGTCGGACGCAAGTCACTCATCGAGATGATTAACAAGAACCCCATGAAACGGGCGCTGCGTGTCGACAAAATCCGCCTTGCGGCGCTCATTGCCACATTGCAGCTCTATCGCGATCCGGACCGCCTGAGTGAGCGGCTGCCAACCATGCGGCTGCTTACCCGTTCGCAGGACGCCATCGACGCGCAGGCGCAACGATTGGCGCCGATCGTGGAGCGTGCGCTGAAGGGCGCTTTCGCCGTTGCCGTTATTGCGTGCGAAAGCCAGATCGGCTCCGGGGCTTTGCCGCTGTCCACCGTGCCGAGCGCCGGCTTGGCGCTGACGCCGATCGAGGGTAGCGGGAGCATGCTCGCTGAACTCGCAGCTGCACTCAGGCGACTTCCGATGCCGGTTATCGGCCGTATCGAGCGCGGAGCGCTGGTGCTGGACCTGCGCTGCCTTGAGGACGAGGCCGGTTTTGCGGCGAATTTTGCCGGCATCGCAAATTTTGATTCGGGCAAGAGGAGTGCAGCGGCGGGGCCGGAAATCGACGAGGTGGGCAAGCCATGATCGTCGGTACCGCAGGGCATATCGATCACGGCAAGACATCGCTCGTCAAGGTGCTAACCAACGTCGACACCGATCGGCTGAAAGAGGAAAAGGCCCGCGGTATTTCGATCGACCTCGGCTTTGCCTATATGCCCGTAGAAGGCGCAGAGATACTCGGCTTCGTCGATGTGCCGGGGCACGAGAAATTCATTCACACCATGCTTGCCGGGGCCAGCGGCATCGATTTTGCCCTGCTGGTCGTCGCCGCCGATGACGGTATCATGCCGCAAACGCGCGAACACCTCTCCATCATCGACCTCCTCGGTATCGAACGCGGTGTCGTTGCTCTTACCAAGGCCGATCTGGTGCAGGAAGAACGGCTCATCGAGGTGGAAACCGCAATACGAAACGAACTTGCCGGCACGGCGCTTTGCGATGCTCCGATCATTGCCGTTTCAACGATCTCGGGTCGTGGCATCGCGGCATTACGCGATGAAATCGTTGATGCCGCCCGGAAGTTCGCCCGCCGTCACGCAACTGGCCGCTTCCGGCTGGCGATCGATCGTTCATTCACAATCCAGGGGGCGGGCACCGTTGTAACTGGGACGGTCCTTTCGGGAACGATTACCGTCGATGATCATGTGACGGTGAGCCCCTCTGGCCTTTCCGCGCGCATCCGCTCAATCCATGCACAGAACCGGCCGAGTGAGGTTGGCCGAGCCGGTGATCGCTGTGCTCTCAATCTCGTCGGCGCAGACATCACGAAGGCAGCAATCAATCGTGGCGACGTGGTGCTTGACGCCAGCCTGCATGCGCCGACGAGCCGGATTGACGCGACGTTGCGTGTACTTGGCTCCGAACGCAAGCCGATCGGTCACTGGTTCCCGGTACGGCTGCATCATGCGTCGACCGAGGTCGGCGCTCGTATCGCTTTGCTGGCTGATGAGCCAGTAGCCCCCGGGGCACGCACCCGTGTACAACTTGTGCTCGACCGGCCGATCGCTGCAGCGGTTGGCGATCGTTATGTCATCCGAGACACGTCTGCACAGCGCACGATTGGTGGCGGCCGTTTCCTGGACTTGCGTGCGCCGGCCCGCAAACGCCGCACTCCGGAGCGAAGGGCACAGCTCGATGCGCACGAATTGATCGAGCCGGATCGGGCGCTGGAAGCCTTGCTTGCGGTGCCGCCATTTTATC
>NZ_JBFUMG010000172.1:0-8631 GCF_054049495.1 Phyllobacterium sp. P5_D12
GATCCGACAGATAGCGAACCACAGCCAGATCGTGCGATATAAAGATATAACTCACGCTCTCTTTCATCTGCAGATCGGCAAGCAGATTGAGAATTGCCGCCTGGACCGAGACGTCAAGTGCGGATGTGGGTTCGTCGCAGACGACAATCCGAGGATCACCGGCAAAGGCGCGGGCGATTGCCACCCGCTGTTTCAAGCCGCCGGAAAGCTGGCGCGGTTTCACGCTTAAATGTCGCTCTGTCAGCCGAACGGAATGAACGAGATCGACGAGGCGCGAGCGTAATGCTGGTCCGCTAAGACCCGCGAGTGTGTGCAGGGCACGCCCCATGATGTGCCGGATAGAATGCGACCTGTTGAGCGCCGAATCCGGGTTCTGGAAAACGATCTGCATCGCCTTCACCTGATCGGCAGTTCGGCTTTCGAGCTTGGGGGCAAGCGGTTTGCCCTCAAGCTGCATGGTACCGCCGGCATCGGCAGGAATAAGCCCGAGGAGCAGGCGGGCGAAGGTCGTCTTGCCGCTTCCGGATTCGCCAACAAGACCAAGCGTCTGACCCGGCAGGAGATCGAGCGACACGTCGTTCACCGCCCGCAAGGCGTGGCCATGGCTGGCGTAGGTCTTGTTCAGTCCTTCAATTCGCAAGACAGGTTCGAGCAAGGCGGCCACGGACGAGGTTGAGATATTGCCGGGTGTCGTTYGTGGTAGCGACTGGGCTTTCTCGTGATAATGGCAACGGGACAGCCGCCCGCCAAGA
Source organism: Phyllobacterium sp. P5_D12 (assembly GCF_054049495.1). NCBI lineage: Bacteria > Pseudomonadati > Pseudomonadota > Alphaproteobacteria > Hyphomicrobiales > Phyllobacteriaceae > Phyllobacterium > Phyllobacterium sp. P5_D12. The sequence goes on from NZ_JBFUMG010000172.1 coordinate 753, forward strand.
TCATGCAGCGGCGGCAGTTCATTGTGGCACCTCGCGTCGGCGAGCGCGCATCGGTCAGCGAAAGCGCAACCAATGATTGTCGCGCCGGGGGCTGGAAGGAATCCCGGAATTGTATCCAGCCGTATCTGATCCTTGCGCAGTCCGCCTCGCGGCAGGCAACGGAGCAATGCAACCGTATAGGGATGCCGGGGATTGTTGAAGACTTCCTCCGTTGGCCCCTCTTCCACCAGCATACCGGCATAAAGCACACCGACCCGGTCGCACATGCGCGAGACAACAGCGAGGTTGTGGCTGATAAAAAGGATAGAAGCCGACAGCTCCTGTCGAAGCCTGGCAATCAGATCGAGCACTTCGGCCTCGACTGTCGCGTCGAGCCCTGTGGTCGGTTCGTCGAGGATCAGCATCGTCGGGTCATTCGCGAGCGCCATGGCGATACCGACGCGCTGTTGCATGCCGCCCGAGAGCTGGTGCGGATATCGCTGCATCACCCGTACTGGATCGGAGATGCGCACCCTGCTCAGCATGGCAATCGCATGGTCCGAAGCCATTTGTCCGGAAATGCCGCGCAATTCGAAAATCTCGGTCAGTTGCGGTCCGATACGGATGGACGGGTTGAGCGCCTTGCCGGGATCCTGATAGACCATGGAAACACTTTCGGCGCGCATCCGACGCAGCGCTTCGCCGTCGAGCTTCATGACGTTCTGGCCCGCTAGAAAGATTTCTCCCACGGTGATGACGCCATTCCTCGGCAGGTAGCGCACGACTGAAAGCGCAACTGTGGACTTTCCACAGCCCGACTCACCAACGAGACCATAGGCCTCTCCAGGACGAATAGTCAGGCTCAGGTCTCGAAGCACTGCCCGATTGCGCCGACCCACACGGTAAGCGACGGAAAGGTTGTGCAGTTCAAGCGCGTTGTCCTTGATGGTGGGTTCAGTCATTGAGAGCTCCCTGAACTCCGTCGGCCACCAGATTGACGCCGATGACGAGCGAAGCGATGGCAAGAGCGTCGAACAGCACGGTCCACCAGAACCCGCCCGCGATCATTCCGTAATTACTGGAAATACTCAGGCCCCAATCGGGCGAAGGAGGCTGGATGCCAAAACCCATGAAACTCAAGGTCGCAACCGCAAAGATTGCGTAACCGAGGCGGACAGTCGTCTCAACGAGGATCGGCGGCACCACGTTGGGCAAGATCTCGACGAACATCGTGTGCAATGCGCTTTCGCGGCGCAGTTGCGCGGCCGCCACATAGTCGAGTTCGCGTTCGGAAAGCACCGCCGAGCGAACCGTACGAGCAATGATCGGCGAAAAACTCAGGCCAATGACAATGATCACCGTGGACTTGGAAGTACCGAGCGCAACGATGGCAAGAAGGGCAACGATTACAACCGGGATCGCCATGAACGCTTCGAGGACACGACTGATAATGTCATCGACTAAGCCGCGGAAATAGCCGGTAAAAAGGCCGAGTGTCGTGCCTGCGACCGTAGCCAGCAATGTAGCAAGCGGAGCCACGGTCAGAATGTCGCGAGAGCCGACGATGACGCGCGAGAAGACATCGCGGCCAAGCTGATCGGTTCCGAACCAATGTTCTGCCGAAGGTGGCATGAGCGAGTTGATGATGTCATCCGCCAGCGGATCGTAGGGCGTGAAGTGTTCGCCGAACAGCGCGCAGACGACCCAGAAAAGCACGATCACGAGTCCGGTCAGGAATGACCCGGAAAGGCTGAGTGAGACCAGTACTTCAGCCACGGGGCCGCGCGTGCTGGAACTCGGCAGCTCGGGTTGTTTGGCTCCGATTGCGCTCATTGTTCTGCCCCCAACCGAATACGCGGGTTTAGGACTGAATAGAGAACGTCGGCACCCAGCGTCGCGACGGAATAGACGATACCGATTGTCAGAATACCGGCCTCGAGGATCGGAAAATCCTTGCCGCGCGCCGCCGTGAAGATCAGCGAGCCTATCCCCTGGTAGCGGAACAATGTCTCGACAACGACCAGACCGCCGATCAGATACCCGGTTTGCGTGGCGATAACAGTGATTGTTGGAAGAAGCGCGTTGCGCAGGACATGCCGCCATATGACGACGCGCCAAGGCAGTCCCTTGAGGACGGCGGTTCGCGTGTAATCGGAATCGAGCGCCTCGATCATGCCGGAGCGTGCCATGCGGGCGATGTAGCCGAACAGCACCAGGAAAAGTGGAAGCGCCGGCAGGATCAGATAGTAAATCTGCGTGAAAAATCCCGCGTTCTTTGGCCACGTGGCGGCTATCGGCAGCCAATGCAGCCAGACGCCGAAAATCAGGATGAAGATGATGCCGGTAACGAATTCCGGCAAAACCGTTGCCGACAGTCCACCGAGACTGATGATGCGATCAATGGGCCGATTGATGTTCAAGGCTGCGATTATGCCGCCGAGTATTCCCAATGGCACGACCATGACGAACGCGACGAGTGCCAGCTTCATGGAATTGCCAAGCGCGTCGATGACGAATGGCGCCACCGGCGCCCTGAAGATATAGGACGTTCCCATATCGCCCTGGACGAAACTTGAGATCCAGTCCCAGTATTGCACGAGAAGCGGCCGATCAAGACCAAGCGAATGGTTGAGCGCGTCGACGGCGCGGATGTCGGCGAGTGGTCCCAATATGGCGCGGCCGACGTTTCCGGGCAGCACCTGACCGCCCAGAAACACCATGATGCTGAGCAGGAACAGCGTCACAAGCGACAAAGCAATGCGTCTTAACAGGAAGGGGAGAATGGCTGCGCTCCTTGGTTAGCCAGCTCCCACGGGAGCTGGCTGTTGCAGGAAGTCCGTTCCTCCCGGTCAGGCCTTCGACGCGCGGTCGAGATAGTTCTGTGACATCGCGGTCGGTTGCACTCCCGTGACCCCCTTTGCCGTAGCAGTCAGATAGTCAAAGAAATAACCGAAGATGACAGGCGTTTCCTCCAGAAGCAGGCGCTGGATCTTGCCGGCCGTCTGTTTCTGACTTTCAAGGTCAAGAGCCGCAATGTAGCCGGAGACCAACTGGTCATATTCGGCATTCTTGAAGTGCGCCGAATTCCACGTTCCATCGCTCTTCAGAGGTGCCGACAGATAGACATTCGGAACGCCCCGATGGCCATAGTCGGTGATACCCATGACCGAATCGAGCCAGTTGGACTTGCCGAAAACAGCGTCGCCGTAATATGCGCCCTGATCGAGGATGGTGAGTTCGAGATCAATCCCGATTTCCTTGACCGCGTTCTGAATGAGAACTGCATATTCCGGAATTTCCAGATAGCGCTCCGTCGTCAGCGTGACCTTGAAGCCTTTGCCGACACCTGCAGCTTCCATCAACTGTTTGGCCTGCGTCATGTCCTGCTGACGCTGCGCGACGCTCGTATCCGTCGAAGGGAAGACTGGAGCAAACGGACTATCATTACCGAGCGACGCGCGTCCCCGCATCAATCCCTTCTGCAGTTTGTTCCGGTCAATGCTCAAGGCGATAGCGCGGCGCACACGCGCGTCCTTGAACGGATCCATGTCCGTGCGCATGTGGACCTGGTGATGTGCGACTGACTTGAGGCTGAGAATTTCGACATTCGGATCGTTAAGCAGAGCAACACCCGCTAAGACCGGAAGTTGGTTGATGACGTCAACCTGTCCGCCCTGTAGAGCGAGGATCATTGGCTGGATATCGCCAAAGAAGGTGAATTCCGTACGCTCCGGCAGCGCCTTTTCGCCCCAGTAGTCATCGTTTCTGACAAATGAAGCGCCAACCTTCGGCGTATATTTTTCGAGCTTGAACGGTCCTGTCGCGTTGAAATTCTTTTCGAAATCGCCCTTGTAGTCTTTGGGAACGATAACCGCATTGTAATTGTCGGAGGATACCAGATACGGGAAGCTGCCGTTCGGGGCGTCCAGATGGAACTCGACCGTATAGTCGTCGACTTTTTTCGTCGCGCCCTTTCGCAGGAAGCCGGTGAATACGGACAACGCATTGGAAGAGTTGGCGGGATCGGCGAGCCGGTCAATGCTGGCCACCACGTCGTCGGCCTTCATCTCGCCGCCGCTGTGGAACTTGACGCCCTTGCGCAGGGTGAACGTCCAGACATCGCCCTTGTCGTTAGGTTTCCAGCTCTCCGCCAGCATTGGCTTCAACACGAGATCCGGACCGTCGAGGCAGAGAAATTCGCCAACCTGTTGCAACATCAGCAGTCCGCCGGCGTCGGCAACGCTGACTGGTGCTATCGCTGCGGCAGGAACGCTGCTTGCAACGCGGATGGTTGCGCCTGGAGTTCCCTGCGCGCGGGCCAGACCCGGCATACCGCCGAAACCTGCGGCGAACCCGACGCTTCCGAGAAAGGGCAACGACAGACCGAGCAGGCTGCCGTGACGAATGAATTCGCGACGGCTGACCCTGCCGTCAACAAGCCCGTCGATCAGATGATTTTCGAGATCAGTCCGGCCACGCCGGAGAATGTCGAGAATTCGGTAATTCTTCATGATTTTTGGTCTTCCCCTGTGCTCTGGTTTTTAGCGGACGACTATTTCCCGGCGCCTTGGTCGCCGACTTGCCGGTCCGTCCAAGCCCGACACGATTAAAATCCCGTTTCCTCCGATTGTCGACGCTCCCGGTCTTCAACGCCGGTATTTTGTACGAAACAAATCATTCCTTAGTTCAAGGGCAGGCGACGGTATGTTCTCGGTTTTGCCGGATCATGATATTTGTTCTTCGGGCCTTTCTCCACGTAATCGCGGTGGCAGGCTGCCAGTCTGTCGCGTACCAATGTTACGCCGAGACCCGGGCCTTCCGGGACAGCGACCACATTGTTGCGGGGCGAGAATGGCCCGCCTTCGATGACGTCAGTCAGTTGCATGCGAAACAGCGATTGGTTGGGCTCCCTGATCCAGCCGAACGCAGCGCATAGATGAAGATATGCGGCGCTGCCGATACCGGAGTCACCACTATAGCACCAGAAATCGATCGCGGCGTGTTCGCAAGCGCCAATGAAGCGGATGAGCCTGCCAATTCCGCCATGTACTGCCGGATTGCCGACGATTGCATCGGGTACCCGTAACTCTATGGCACGGGCAATGTCGATATTGTGTGTCGAAAATGGAATCGAGCAATGGCGGCGCAATTCGCGCATTTCTTCGATCGTCGCGACCGGGTCCTCCCAGTTGCGAACGTTGAGTTCTTGCAGCGGACGTACCAGTTGGCGTGCTGTCGCAAGCGAATAGGCCTGATTGGAATCGATGCGCAGCATCACATCGTTGCCCAGCTTCTTTCGAATAAGTTCGAGCATTCGCAGGGAGACTTTCGGGTCCTCGGTCGAGAACTTTCCTTCAAAGAAGGTAGTCCCATATGTCTCGTGTAGTTCCACGCAATAGTCTGCAACTTCCTCGGCGGTCTTCTCGCCTCTCTTCTCCGGTCCGTCTCCGCGCAGCGAGAAATAGTCTGTGAATGGTATCTCCTTGCGCACGGCGCCACCAAGCAGCTGGTAGAGCGGCTGGTTCCAGGCCTTGCCACGCAGATCCCATAGCGCCATCTCGATCGCCCCGAATGCCATGATGCGATTGCGGTCATTGATGCTTTGAACGCCGGTCCAAAACGGCAGACAAACATTTTCCGCACCGGTGATGTCGAAGGCGTCACGCCCGATCAGCCGCGGCGCCAGCGTGTCCGTAATGATCGCAGCGGCCGCTGCACTTGGTGCTTCACCAAGCCCGATCAGCCCATCTTCTGTCTCGACTTCGACAATTGTCGGCGAAAACCCGTCGAGTTCGCCAAACACCCAGACGTATGGTGCTTCGAGTGTGAGGTTGATGGGCGTTGCTGTGATGCGGCGAATCTTCATGTCATTGGCTCAATTCGAGAAAAGGCTTACCGAGCAGGCCCGGGTCGACATCGATGCCAAGGCCGGGACCATCGGGAATACCCATCCGGCTGCCGATGACAGGCGGTGCGTTCCTGGCCGTACGGACGGTGACCCATTCATGAAAGGCGATGGCGTGCAGTCGCCGTTCCTCTGGCGTTGAGAGCGACAGATGCGCCATGGCAGCGGTGTCGATTTCTGCTCCGCCCGTATCCTCGACAGTGACCATAAAACCCAGATCGACCGCGAGATCGCGGATCTGGCGTGTTTTGGTCACCCCTCCCAGACGGGAGATTTTCAATGTCAGCCCGTCGGCAGCGCCTTTGCGATGAATATCCAGCATCTCCTCAAGCGAGGTGACGGATTCGTCGAGCACCATGGGTTTGTTGAGTGAACGCCGAACCGAAAGACAATCATCAATCGTGACGCAAGGCTGTTCCATCGTGTAGTCGATTTCCCGCGTCGCATCGGCGAATTGCCGCGCCTGATACGCGGACCAGCCGGCATTGGCATCGCAAAAGATGACTGTGCCTTTCGGAACCGACGAGGCGACCGCGGTGACACGTTCGATATCGTCATGAACGTTGCCACCCACCTTGACCTGGAGACGGTGGAAGCCTTCGGAGACTATTATTTTTGCATTGGCAATCATCGCGTCAACAGGGCCGTGGGTGACGACCCTGTATAGATCAGCCATATCGCTTTCCCTGCCACCGAGCAGGGTGACAAGCGACACGTCTGCCGCACGTGCCGTCAGGTCCGAACACGCCATGTCCAAAGCGGATTTGATATAGGGATGGCCCTTGAATACCGTATCCATCAGCCTGTTGATCCGGGCTAGCGCACGCGGATCCTGCCCAAGAAGATGCGGCGCGATCTCTATCACACCGGCCTGAGCGCCGGCAGCAAAGGCAGCCGAGTAAAAATTTCCCAAGGGAGCCATTTCGCCCCAGCCCGTGAGTCCGGTATTCGAACTCATCGATACGATGACCGCGTCAAATCCATCCGCTCCGCGCCCCTTTGACATGTTGTAGCGGCCATCAACGAAGGGCTGCATCATACGATAGGCTTTGATGGTCTTGATATACACGGCTTATTCGATCCTATGGTTGGTAAATGGAAGAACAGCCGGCCAGCGTTACCAGCAATCAGGCGCCGGAGTTTTAACCTTTCCGCCGGCCGAACGCYCAACCGGCTCACTACCGGCGTTTCGTTTCTCAAGGCTTCTTGCGAAGGCAACAAGCTCCTCGAAGTCGAGGCCGATGTGCGCGCGGGCATGGCGCTGGGCAGCCTTCATGTTGTTGCCTTTGAGCAGCCGCGCATATTCGTCATGGACGTCCACCGACGGAACTGGCTCGTTTCGCGCACGCTGATGCAGGGCAAAATACATCTGCAGCCGGCTCGTCAGGCGCTGCCATGTGTCGAGCAGCAATGAATGATCCGCCCACTCATAGATCAGTCCGTGCAGTTGGAGCGCGGTTTCGATCTGCCGGGTCGTATCCTCTTCGCGTGTAGCCTGTTTGACAGCATCATGGCGACGGTCGAGCTCGTCAAAAAACTGCTCTGTCCTGTTGGGCCAGGTCTTTTCGATGGCGAACTCGTCAAGCACCTGATTGAGCGAATAGGCCTCTTCGATATCCTTGGCCGTAACCTCGATGACAAAGGTACCCGCGTATGGAATGCTGGTAAGGATACCTTCCTGAACCAGTTCCCGCATTGCTTCGCGCAGGGGCGCTCGACTGACCCGCATTTGCTCGGAAATGCGAAGCTCGTTCAGCTTCTGTCCCGGCTCAAGCTTGCCGGTGAGGATAGCTCGTCTGAGCAAAGAGACAATCTCTGCACGCCGCGTGGTATCAACTATCGGATCAAAATCAGTTCCACTCATTGGCTGAAAATCCTGTGCGCATATTTAGAAAATCAGATTGTCGACAATATTGCAATAACAAATCTCGTAGAATATGGTTTGCCTTTCTCCCTGTGTTCCGGAGTTTGACGTGACTCTCACTGCCTCCATTC
>NZ_JBFUMG010000173.1:0-8622 GCF_054049495.1 Phyllobacterium sp. P5_D12
CCTTCAAATAGCAGCCAACGGTAGCTCCAAAGGATGTTGAAATCCCAATTGTACATATCACGACTTCCTGTGTTCCGGTTCGGTGCCCACCAAAGGCAGGCACCGAAACATCATTAAAAGTTAACGCCGGCGGGAATGTCGTCGAGGGTGATGTCGACCTTCGCGAGACTGGACACGACGGCCTCCCGGACCAGGCCGAGGCCCTGCGCATAGACGATCCAGGTATTCAGGAAATCGCGGAGGGTCTTGTCTTCCTCTCGTCGCACGGCCGCGTTGGACGTGGAACCGAAGATCGGAGTCGGAGCGACGACCTTTCCCAGGCGCGGATCGCGTTTGACGGCACGGACACCTCCCATCCAGAAGATGCACTGCGCATCGACGCGGCCCGTGGAGAGCGCCAGCGTCGCCTCGTCGAGCGATTTCAGCCGCACGATCGTCGCATTGGGACACAGGCGCGAAGCACCTTGGTCGTGCGCGGAACCCATGTCGACTGCGATCCTGACTTCGGGCTTGTTGAGGTCTGTCCACGTTTTCGGTTCGAAACCTGTCTTCGCGATGACAACGAGAGCGCTGTTATAGACCGGGACAGTGAAGTCCACGGCCAGGGCGCGTTTCGGTGTTGGGTTCATCCCGAACATGACATCGATCTTGTTCGCCTGCAGGTCGAGGATGGCGTTGCCCCAAGTCGTTTCCACGACTTCAAGTTCGACCTCCATGTCCGTGGCAAGAGCCTTGCCGATGTCATAGAACTGACCACCCCACTGGCCGCTCTCCTTGTCCTTGATTGTCCAGGGCGCACCGGTTGCCACGCCGCCGATACGCAGCTTCTTCGAGTTGATGATCTGCTGAAACGAGTTCTGCGACGGGGCTTGCGCCGCAGCCGAGCTTGCGCCGGCTAAGGTCGCTGCGATTGCACCTCCTCCGAGGAGGCCTGCGAATTCTCTTCTGGAAACCATGTTATTCCCCTTTCTTCTTTCGGTTAGTAGTTCACTACGATTTGAGCAGAACACCCGGGTTCATTCTGCCATGCGGATCGAGAACGTGTTTAATCTGCTGCATCAGTTCGTAGCGGAGCGGGTCACACAACCGCTCCAGTTCCGCGGGCAGCTTACGGCCCACCCCGTGTTCCGCACTGAATGTGCCGCCAAATTGGACGCCGACGTCATGGATCGCCCTTTCGACGTCGAGTGCGAACCCGTCCTGGTCGTCAATAGTGTTCCAATAGTCGTGCGAGAACATCAGGATATAGTGGACGTTGCCATCGCCGAGATGGCACACGACCTGCGTGGTGGCCTCGGGAAATCGTTCCGCGGCCACTTTATCCGCCGCATCGATGAACGCGGGAACGAAAGAGGTCCGTACCGCTACATCATGGACGATACCAATGCCTTCCTTCTTGTTGGCTTCCGATACCGAGTGGCGCACATGCCAGATCTCTTCTGCCTGTTGATGGGATGCGGCAACCACGGCATCGCGAATCAGACCGGCCGCGAAACCCTCCTCGAGCAGGCGGCCGAGCATGGCATCCAGGTCCGTGTAACTGTCGGATGTGCTGAGTTCCACCATCAGTGACCATGCAGGCAACTCGGCGAACGGCATGCGAACCCGATCCACGTGCCGGCGGACGAGCTCGAACTGAGAGGAGGATACCAGCTCAAAGGCCTCGATGAATGAACCTGCAGTCGAGCGAAACCGAGCGAGAAGTTGAACAGCATCTACTGGCGACACCACGTCGATCCAGGCATGTGCACTCTTTGAGAGCGTTGGAAATAACCTCAGCGCCGCGCCTGTAATGATACCCAACGTTCCTTCCGCACCGATGAAGAGTTGCCGTAGCATATAGCCGGTGTTGTCTTTGCGCAGAGCCGCGAGGTCGTTGACGATGCGGCCGTCCGCCAGGACCAATTCCAGCCCAGCAACCAGGTCGCGCATCGGCCCATATCGGACGACTGCGGTTCCGCCTGCGTTGGTCGAGATGAGCCCGCCAACCTGTGCGCTGCCTTCGCTACCAAGACGCAGAGGGAACTGGCGACCGATTTTGTCGGCGGCCTGATKGATTTCAGCAAGTATGACCCCGGCATCCACAGTGATAATATCTGACACGGTATCTATGTCCCGGATCCGGTGCATGCGGCGAAGCGAGAGGACGATACCGGGCTTTTCGGCATCGCCGCTTTCGGGTACCGCCCCATAACACAGCCCCGTATTGCCACCGAGTGGGAAAACCGGCTGCCTTTCTTCCGCAGCCACACGCATTACCGCTGCGACCTCGTCTGTCGAGGCGGGCAAAACTACGCAAACGGCCCTGCCCTGCTTTCGACCACGCCAATCCGTGAGATAAGGCGTCATCTCCGAAGGGTCGCTAATTATTCCTTTGGAACCAACGATGTCGCGCAGCCGATCAATCACGGATTTAAGCCTTTCTTTAAGCGAGATTCACGAGCTTGGCCTGATTGGCGACTTCCTTCAGTTTCGCCAGAGTTGCCTCGCTCGGATCCTGCAGTGGCAGCCTGACGCTTCCGACGGGCATGCCGGCCAGAGCCATATATTTTTTCAGAGGACCGGGATTGGTTTCCAGGAAAATTGCCTCGACGACGGAATCGATCGGTGCCTGAATTTGCAAGGCCTCATGGAGCTTACCCTCCTGCGCAAGCTGGAAGATTTTAAGCCAGACCTTAGGATATATCKACGCAGACGCTAGAACGCCACCGCGAGCGCCAAGTGCGACATGGGTCGCGAAAAGGGGCTCTTCGCCGCTCAATATGGCAATTTGATTACCTACAAACTTGATCGTCTTGATAAACTCCGGCACGTCATAGGACGAGTACTTCATGCCGATGATGGAGCGATCTTCGACCATCCCCTGTATGCACTCAGCAGTGACGGCAACATTCGTGCGACGCGGGATTTGGTAAAGCAAAACAGGCACATCAACCTCTTGGCGATAGGCCCGGAAGTAGTCACGCATCGCCTCCTGAGTGCCCGAAGCGTAATAAGGAGTAACCGTCATTACGGCAGAAGCGCCGGCGGCGGCGAAATCCTGTCCAGCCTCGACAGCATCCTTGAAACCAGTGGACAGGACACCGGGGATAACCGGCTTGCCGTCCGACGCTTCAACACACGCTTCCACAATCGTCCTGCGCTCGGATCGCGAGAAAGCCGTATATTCGCCAGTGCCACCGATCGGAACGACCCCGGCGGCGCCACTTTCCAGCTGGAAGCGGGTAAGCTTGCGCAGGCCGTCGAGATCGACAGTCCGGTCTTCCTTCATCGGAGTGACTATAGCCGTGTAGAGGCCACTGATTTCATTGGCAGAAAGAGTCATGAATGCATGTCCTATAGTCGGAGGACAGGCGCGATCGTCCACGGTTTCCCAGTGTGATCGCGACCGTTCCCGTTTTATTTTCTAGTTGCGTTGATCGCCTCACAAATGAGATAATTTATGAGCATTCGGCGCCTGTCAATATTTTTATCAAAAAAATCCACTATAGGAAAAATTTTGGCTTTAGCGTATTTTTCTTTCCAGAGTTAATCATTTGCGATAGCGGATTGGGAAGTACGCAACAGCAAAGCATAGGACGGCAACTGATGGAGAAGGTTATGGCCAGCCAGTCAATCAGCGATCAGGGCGTACTGCTCCATGATGTCATTCGCCGCAAGACAGACGAACACGCCAGCAGCATTGCAGATGCCGCGCCATCCGAGATGAACATCGGCGCGCGATTGCATCAGATTCGCAAGGACAGAAACCTGACGTTGCAGAGTGTTAGCAAAGCGACAGGCGTCTCTGCCTCGGCATTTTCGAAGATCGAACGCAATGAACTTTCCCCAACAATCGGAACGCTGCAGCGAATCGCCGTTGGCCTCGGAATCGATTTGATGGAATTGCTGAATGCGCAAAATACATCGCCAAGCGGCTATGGCCGCCGCAGCGTTACGCGGGCTGGGAGCGGCAAAGCTCATGACACGAATACGTGTGCTAACAACTTCCTGTGTTCGGATCTACGCAACAAGAAAATGACGCCGATTATGACGAGCGTTTCGGCACGCTCACCCGATGACTATAAAATCTGGGCAAAATCAGGGGCCGAAATCTTCCTGACCGTCCTGGAAGGCACTCTTGTCGTCCATAGCAAGCTATATGAGCCGCTTGTGTTAAACGAGGGAGATTCGATCTACTACGATGCCAATGCCGAGCATGTGTGGACATCCGCCGGCGAGCGCGACGCTAAAGTGCTTTGGGTCCTCGCCGTCTCATGATCTGCGAAGGCAACTGAAAATGCAGAGACCTTTGAACGCCGGGGACTTTCGGGATGCCGCCCGAAGAGCTCTTCCCAAAGCCCTCTTCGAATATATCGATCGTGGGACCGAAGATGAGAATGCCCTGCGAAGCCTTCGAAATAGTCTCGATTCTATCAAGCTCATTCCGAGTGTGCTGACTGGCCACCCTGAGCGCGAACTGAGAACCGAAATTCTCGGTGAAACGACAGCGATGCCGCTGGTTGTGGCGCCGACGGCCCTGGCTGGACTGGTCGCACACAATGGCGAGATCAAACTTGCCCGAGCGGCTGCGCGGATGGGCATCCCGGTTTGCATCTCCACACAATCCATCACGACCATCGAAGAGATCCGTGCTGGAGCGCCGGGAGCCAGCCTTTGGTTTCAACTTTACATGTGGAAGGATAGAAACCTGTCGCGCGCGCTTCTCGAACGGGTGGAAAAGGCTGGTGTGACGACACTGGTCGTGACGGCCGATACCCCCGCAAGCCCGAAGCGGGAATACAACCATCGGAACGGTTTTTCGATTCCGATAAAGTATTCACTGCGGCTTGGCCTGGATGTGGCGCTCCATCCGCGTTGGCTATGTGGAGTCCTGCTTCGCTATCTCCTCGCAACTGGTATGCCCAGTTATGGCCATTATCCGCAGGAATTCCGTAGCGCAGTCACCCGACTTTCCATCGCCGAAGCCGTCCGCCTGGAGAACCTTCTGAACTGGGAGGACATCCATCAGCTTCGACGCTGGTGGAAAGGTGAACTTGTCATCAAGGGTGTTCTTGGCGTTCACGATGCCCATCTAGCAAAGGCTGCTGGAGCCGACGGTATCGTGGTGTCCGCTCACGGTGCCCGCAATCTTGATATTGCACCCGCGCCGATCGACGTTCTTCCAGGGATCGCAGATGCCGTTGGCCACGATCTTGACGTTCTTGCGGACAGTGGCGTGAAGCGCGGAAGCGACGTCCTGAAGTATATCGCCAACGGCGCCAAGTCAGTAATGATTGGTCGGCTGCCACTATGGGGGCTCGCCACGAATGGTGAGGCGGGAGCCGAGGATTTACTAGCCATGCTCCGAGAGGAAATCGATGTCACTTTGACAATGCTCGGCCTTCAGCAGCCAAGTGAATGTGGTGCGGCGCTGCAACGAAGTGCGGAGTCCAACGCCCGCCGTCTCCGATACATAGTATGATTGCCTTGACGGATCCAAACCGCTAACGCAATTTGGGGCTTGCTAATCTAACAGATTGCAAACAAACGATGTTTGTGCTTATATTGAATGAACATTCAATAAGTAAGAGCGAATTTATGCAGGTTAATCAGCGCGATTTGACGATTCCGAACAACTGGGACCGCCGGGGATTGCCGGCCTGGAGCTATAGCAGTCCGGCCTTGCTCGAGCTTGAGAAGGAATACGTTTTCCGAAGCCATTGGCAGATAGCCGGGCATGTCTGTGATGTGCCCAACGTCGGTGACTACATCGCGCTGGATATCGTGGGCGAGCGGGCCCTGATCGTGCGTGGCAAGGACGGCGAAATCCGTGCTTTTCACAATATCTGCCGTCACCGGGGATCTCGCGTCGTCACCGACAACAAGGGAACATGCAACAACGCGCTGGTCTGTCCCTTCCATGGCTGGGTATATAATCTCGACGGCACGCTCCGAGGCGCGTCGCGTCCGCGTTCTTTCCCGGAGATGGACAAAAACGAGTTCGGTCTCTTGCCGCTCGAACTCGAAATCTGGATGGGCTTCATCTTCATCCGTTTCCTCGAGAGCCCGCAGCCATCGGTTGCCACATTGATGAAGCCGTTCGAAGCGGAAATCGCGAACTACAATATCGCCGATATGGTACCTGCAGGCTTCTGGACGCAGAAATCGCCCGTCAACTGGAAGTCGGTGCGCGATGTCGACAATGAAGGCTACCACGTGGCAATGGCCCATCCGGCGCTCCAGGACCTTTATGGCTCGACCTATTACGACGAGCCATTCGTCAATGGCGTGTCGCGATCTTTCGCCAGCTATAATCCCCATGCGGGACGGCGCTGGAGTGTGCGCAACTATATCAATCTGGCACCGGAGGCGACGCATCTGCCCGAGAACCTCCGTAACGCCTGGATCTACTACGGGATTTTTCCGAATTCTGTGATTTCGGTTACGCCTGAAGGCGCGCAGTATTATCAGGAGTTTCCATTGTCGACGGGCGAGACCCTGTTGCGCGGCGCTGTATTCCGCAACAGGGATGAAACCCGACAGCAGCGGGCTGCCTGTTATCTCGCCTCGCGCATCGATCGCGAGACGAGCTCGGAAGATGTTCAGCTGACGAAATGGTCAAACGAGTCGATGCTGTCGAAATCGTTCTCGGGGTTCTATCTCTCGGACCTCGAATACGGTGTCCGTTCGCACCACGACCACCTGCGCAATGTGTTACCTGTCCTGAAAATCGAAAAGGCACCGGCAGAGGCCGAAGTGCCGTTGCTCAATGCGCAGCTGGCCGCACAGAGCTGATTGCCGACAACTCGCATAAATAACCCGGCGTAGTCGCCGGGTTATTTATCATTAGCCGGATTATCCTTGCCAGACGCCCTCATGCCGCAGATCATCCATCGTGCGCGAAATCCCTTCCCGCAGGATACCCACCATGTCGTCGATCTGATCGCGGGTGATAACCAGCGGCGGAGACATGACGCACATGTTGATGAGCGGTCGCACCAGAAGGCCGAGTTCATGGCAATGCGCGTCGATGCGCATTCCGACATTCGTATCGAGCTGGAGCGGATTCTTGCTCTCGCGGTCGGCAACACACTCGACGCAGGCCATCAGGCCTATCCCCCGCACTTCTCCAACCAGGGGTAATTCCTCAAGCGTTTTCAACTGCTGCTGGAAATAAGGCGCAACGGTCTGGGTGTGCGCAAGGATGCCATCCTCGAGCAGATCGAGATTGGTGAGCGCCACGGCGCAGCCGACAGGATGGCTGGTGTAGGTCAGCCCATGCGCATACATCGCAGTCGGGTGATTTGAACGGCGCAGTTCCTCAAGAAGACGCTCGGAGACGACCATGCCGCCGAGCGGGAAATAGCCCGAGGTGACACCCTTTGCAAAGGTGATGATATCCGGATCGACATCGAATACATCCTGGGAAGCGAAGACGTGCCCAAGTCTGCCAAATGCCGTGACCACTTCGTCAGCGATAAACAGTATTTCATTGTCCCGGCATATCTTGCGGATACGGGGCAGATAGTTTTCGGGCGGCAGAATGACGCCGCCTGAAGCCTGGACCGGCTCGCCAATGAAAGCGCCGATCTTGTCGGCACCTACGCGGCGGACCGTCTCCTCGAACTCGGCGACCAGCATGTCCGAGAATGCGGCTATGCTCATGCCTTCGGGACGGCGAAATGCATCCGGAGACGTCAACTTGACGACAAGGTCATCGGCGCCGTCCATCCAGTCGCGATCCCGCGGACGCCCGTTCAATGACGCCGAGAGATAGGTGGAACCATGATAAGCGCCGCCGCGCGACAGGATCAGCTTTTTCTCGGACCGACCGCGGGCATTGTTGAAAAACTGCATGAAACGCAGTGCGCTCTCGACAGCTGTTGACCCGCCCGTTGTGAAGAAGACGTGATTGAGGTCGCCGGGCGCATAAGCAGCGATGCGCTCCGAGAGCACCGCCGAAGGTTCGTTCATCGTATACCAGGGCGTGTTATAGGAAAGCTGCATGGCTTGGTCGTACATGACACGGGCAAGCTCCTCGCGGCGGTGCCCTACATTGACACACCACATGCCGGCAGGACCATCGATAAGCCGCTTGCCCTCGCCGTCGGTGATGTAAATTCCCTCGCCGCCGCTGATCAGCGATCTGGCCTCGGCGMCGATTTCTCCGGCACAGGGCCATGGCTGAACAAGATGTCGCTTGGCCAGATCGATCGTCTCGTGATTTGTCAGCGCCGCTGTCACCCCGGCTTCCCGTATCTGTTTCACCGCCGCCATTGTTCCCTCACTCGATTGCCGGAACTTTCCGGTTTAAATCTTATTCAATTATCGGAAATCAATGAGATTTCTCCCATTATATTGAATGTTCGTTCAATCAATATGTCAGAAATAACGCTTGATTTCAATCCACAGATAGGCGCATGATGCAAGAAAGATGGCACCAAAGGGAACGTGCCGCGTGAATCGAATGAATGGGAACAATATGCTCCGGTACCTGATGGCATATCACGCGCGTGGTCCGTTCGAATGACGGCACCGGCGGAAGGGATCGCCGCACTGCCTGTTGTGCGAAAACAAAGAAATCCTGTTCTGCAATCAGAAGCTGCGCGTGGTCTCGGGCTGATAAGTCCGACGTTTATC
>NZ_JBFUMG010000174.1:0-8616 GCF_054049495.1 Phyllobacterium sp. P5_D12
CATTATAGACGCGAACGACCCAGCTGGTTGGGTCGAGTCCTTCGAGAACGCCATCAACAATAGTTTCCTGTGCAGCTTGTTTTGCCTCCGCCAGCGCGTGTTCGTAATCCGGAAGCTCGATCCCTTTTACGTCCTCAAGAACGACGTCCTCGTGAAAAACAAAACGAAACAATGGCATGGGAATCCCCCGCTCTGATGAGGAAACGTGCTCATTCCGCAGAGTGAGCACGGCTGAACATTAAGCTGCTTCTCGGGCTTTGCTGTTAACGCCGCTTTCGGCGAGCTTGGTCAGCGCGGCATCGGTGGCGATTTCTTCCTCGAGGGTTTGCACCAGAAGTGCCGTCGCGTCCTTCATACCCAGTTCGTCCGCCCAACGAGCCAATGTACCGTACCGGGCCATTTCGTAGTGCTCGACTGCCTGAGCTGACGAAACCAATCCTGCATCAAGAGCCGGCTGGCCTTTGAAATCTTCCAGGACTTCTTCACCTTCAGCTATGATGCCTTCAATCGCATCACAGGTTTTGCCTTGTGCACGCTTTCCGAATATCTCGAAAACCTGCTGCAGGCGCTCAACGTGGACTTCCGTTTCATCACGGTGCTTCTCGAAAGCCGCCTTCAACTCCGGCGATTCTGCGCCTCTGGCCATCTTTGGTAGCGCTTTCAGAATTTTCCGTTCGGCGTAATAGACATCCTTCAGGGTCTCGTGAAATAAATTGTCCAATGTTTTTGTTACCATGCTTTTGTCCTCCGGTTGTTATCGCTGCCCAATGTGGCGGGTGAGCAAGGAACCACGCCAGACGACGATTGTTCCGCTTGGCGATAACAAATTAGTGGGAGTTTTGGTGACGGCGGAGAAATCCATGAGGGTGAAGGTGGCAATTACCAATCCTGCGAATTTCTCGAAGCGGAATTTTAAACATCAAGCCCTTTCCGCCGACAACTGCAAACGGTCAGCGCTCCAACCTCATCGGTTTGTGTGATGCCCCAGTCTGATTCAGTGCGTCCCTCCGCCTTGCAACACTCAACTCTACCGCAATGACCAGCCAGTCAGACGAACTGATTCTTCCTCGGCCAGACCATATGCCCCGTCCGCAAGCACCATTAAGCCTTCGCGGTCCAAAACTATGATCTCCGATCTCCTGGAACGGATGAGCCCCTTTCCCTCCAGGATGTGTAGAGCGACAGTAACGCCCGATCGTCTCACGCCTAACATGCGTGCAAGATGTTCATGTGTAAAGCTCATGCTATCGCCGTCCACCCTGTCATGTGCGAGCAAAACCCATCGGGCCAGTCGATCCTCCAGCTTTGAATGTCCGTTGGCAATCGCCGTGGACCCCACTTGAATTGAAAGCGCACGCGCAAATCTTGTAAGCAATATTCTTATGGATTCTTTGGCGCGAACTGCATCCAATAAATCGGATGCGTCGATTCGAAAAGCGCTTCCATTCATTTGAACGACAGTGCGATATGCGCTGCGGTCGTCATATTGGAGAAGCGCAGAGCCGGACATCCCATCTCTACCGAATAGACCTACTTCCAGATCGCGACTGCGTGGCAAGCTCGCCATCATCGAGGCGATACCGCTTTCAAGAAAATAGACGCATTCAAGCTTTTGTGCGGGGGTCTCGATCTCCTGTCCGAGCTTCAACGGAACGATCCGCATTTTAGGCAACAGTAAAGCTTTGTCCTCCTCGGACAACCTCGATAACAAATGATTGCGTATCGGGGGTAGTTGATCGCTTGCCATAGTCTTTCCTTCCAAGAACGACTTACAGGTCGTGACCTGCAAGTTATGAACTTTGGAGCATGACTTCGGAGACTTTTTGCGAGAGCTCGCTCTGCATAAACGGCTTTGACAGTAGGGATATGTCCTTGCCAGCACCGTCGGGCAATTCTGAGTAGCCGGTAGCCAGGATAACGGGCATATCCGGCCACCCTACCTGGATTTCCCGGATGAGCTGGGTTCCCGTCATGTTCGGCATTGCTTGGTCGGTCAAAACAAGATCAATACTGCTGTGGGACCGTAGAAGTTCGAGTGCCCGTCTACCGGAACCAGCTTCGATCACCGTATGACCGAGTTCTTCAAGCATGGCGACTGTGTTCATCAGCACCAAGGCATCATCGTCCACCGCTAGAATAGTCAAGGATTGCAGTGCACCAAGATCCTCCACCGTCGTCGAATCATCCTCAGCGGCCGTCTTCATTGGTTCTGGTATAACCGGCAACCAGAGCTCCGCTCTTGTTCCCTTGCCGATCTCACTCTGAAGAACGAGCTGACCATCTGACTGCTTCATTATGCCATGAACCATCGACAGACCTAGCCCCGTGCCCTTTCCAACACCTTTGGTTGTGAAAAAAGGCTCGACGGCCCGTCCGAGGATCTCGTCATCCATACCCTCACCTTCATCGTTCACAGAGAGACAGATGTAGTCGCCCGGCGAGAGCTCCGAGTGAGCATCCGTGATTTTTGCTCCGCGGGCTGCAATCGAGATGGTGCCGCCATTTGGCATTGCATCTCGCGCATTGACCGCAAGGTTGAGAAGCGCAAGTTCAAGCTGATTGTGGTCAGTCTGGACCTTGGCGAGTGACAACGGAAACAAGGTCTCGACCACGACTGTCGAGCCGAGCGATCGCTCAAGGAGGTCGGCCATGCCCCGCACAAGAGCTGGGACGTCAACGGGCTCAAGATGCAACTTTTGTCTTCTGGCGAAGGCCAGCATCCGTTTGGTAAGAGTGGCTCCGCGTTGCGCGCCCTGCATTGCGTTGTCCAGCAATGCCAAGGTTTTGCGATCATCGGGTAATCTTTTCCGTACAAGTTCCAGGCTTCCAAGAATTGCCATCAGGAGATTGTTGAAATCATGGGCAACTCCTCCAGTCAGTTGCCCGATGGTTTCCATTTTCTGGGATTGGAACAGCGCTTCGCGGGCCCTTGCCAGTTCTTGTTGGTTACGGTTTCGCTCGGTTACATCTCGGGTAACTTTGGCAAAGCCGACAAGCTCGCCAGTTTCGTTTTTGACGGCGTCGATGATTACGCTAGCCCAGAAGCGCGTGCCGTCCTTTCGAACCCGCCAGCCCTCATTTTCAAATCGACCTTGTTCCACGGCAGTTTCTAAAGCCTTATTCGGCAGATCCAGATCCAAATCTTCCTGGGTATAGAAACGAGAGAAATGCTGCCCAATGATCTCGGAAGGAGGGTAGCCTTTGATGCGTTGAGCACCTGTGTTCCAGGTTATGACATTTCCCTGARGATCGAGCATGAAGATGGCATAGTCAGTGACGCCCTGGACGAGTATCTTGAACTGCTCCTCGCTCAATCTCAGCGCCTCGTCCGAAGCCTTGTGTTCCGTTAGATCTCGGGTAACGTTCGCGTATTCAACTACTCCTCCGGACCCGCTGTAGATGGGGTCTATTACGACATGCGCCCAGAAACGGCTACCGTCTTTCTTGATCCGCCAGCCTTCACCTTCGAATTTGCCGTCACGGGTTGCGCGCTCCAGTGTAATCACAGGAAGACCAGAGACGTTGTCATCTTCCGTATAAAACCGCGAAAAATGCTCGCCGATGATTTCCTCTGCCCGATAACCCATAATGCGTTGCGCGCCACGGCTCCATCTCGTCACAATACCGCTGCCATCCAGCATGCAGATGGCGTAGTCGGTCACCGCATCCAGCGATCGCTCATTGCGTTGCATTGATTTCCCTCTCGCCCCATCCGTAAACCATTGATCACCGGACAACGACAGTTCATCTGCAAGGTTCCGCCACGCTCAAATTTTGATGAAAATCGCTTACCGCCAAGCTTGCGGYGGAACAAATTCAACTCTTCCGCTTTCAAAGCGATAGCGTGAAACGAAAAAGGTTGACGATGCCACGAGGTGACAAATCCAAATATACCGACAAGCAGGAATGCAAGGCGGATCACATTGCCGAAGGCTATGAAAAACGTGGCGTGTCCAAAGGCGAAGCAGAACGCCGGGGATGGGCGACGGTCAATAAGGAAAGCGGTGGCGGCAGCAAGTCCGGATCGGGGCGCGGGAAGAAGGACACGCACGAATCCTCGGAGAAGGGTGGACGCATCGGCGGTGCGGCCTCGGGGCATCGTTCAGGAGCAGCGTTCGGCGTCAGCAGTTGCAGCAACGCGCAAGCGAAACGCAGAACACGCCCATCACCGATGCTTTCGTCACTGGAGAGGCAACCATGACAGAACTGCGGCCGGAGATCGGCAAGCCCGAAACGTTGCAACTCGACCGAAACGGCTGGGTGCCCAACAACCCGCAATTCCCGGTACTGATCTATCACAGCGTGACAGATTCAGAGGAGGAACACGCTCCGGAAGCGCTGGAGTCCATGTTTCGGCGCAATGGTTGGCCGCCACAGTGGCGTAATGGCGTCTATCCCTTTCATCACTATCACTCGACGGCACACGAAGTCTTGGGCGTCGCCAACGGCAAGGCACGGCTAATGCTCGGCGGACTCGATGGACAAGAGGTGAGTGTCACAGCGGGTGACGTGCTCGTGCTTCCGGTAGGCACAGGCCACTGCCGCTTGGAGGCGAGCGCCGACTTTCTTGTTGTCGGCGCGTATCCTCMAAACCAGATAGCCGATTTGTGCCGCCAAGCTCCAAACGCCGCAGCGATTACACGGATGAATGATCTGTTGTCTCCGCCGTCCGATCCGGTTACCGGACTCGAAGGATGGTGTTGGAATGACGATCGCAAAGTGGGCAACTCGTCGCCTTAGACCGCGACGCAGGGCCGTTCCCATCCGAAAGGCCTCCGAATGCGAGGAAGCCCGAGTTCAGACGGAGTTTTCTTGATCCTCGTTTTCAGGTGGCTGCCCGGTCTTCATAAGCTGCAACAGTAGTTCCAAAAACATCGTGTCGCTTATGGCCTTAATATAGGTCGATTGGGTTTCGTCGACCATGCCTCCTGGCTTTAAACGAATCAACTGGTACCGTTCGCCTCGCTCGATGCTGCTTATAATGTCCCTGGCATTGATAAGCTCCCTGTCGAGCCAAGCCAACAGGTCCGCTTTTCCGATTTTACACTTCGAATTTATCGAGCTCTGCTCAATGAAGGTGATCGTCGCGGAGTGGTCAATGTCTCCCGACAAGACAAGCCGAATGCACATTCCAGATTTCAGTTCCGTCGGCGACCAATTCAGCCGCAACTTTTCTAACGCACCACAAGTGCGGTGCGCATTCAGGTACATCAAAAGTATGTCCGCTAACGCACAGTCCGACACGAATCAGGAACATTTTGCTTTGGCTTTTGGTTGGGGAATAACGGGGAATTGAGTAGCAACAGGAGGAAAGTATGCCGAATAATGAACGTAACCAACAGGGTGATACTTCGAATCGCGGCTTTGGATCTATGGATGACGACAAGCAGCGCGAGATCGCAAGCCAAGGCGGAAAGCAGTCCGGAGGCAACTTCAAGAATGATCCGGAACGCGCTGCGGAGGCTGGTCGAAGCGGTGGCGAGCAGTCTGGAGGCAATTCTAAAAATCCGGAGAGGTCAGCCGAGGCAGGTCGAGAAGGCGGACAGCAAGTCGGYGGGAACCGGGAATCCAATCAACAGTCCGGTGGAAACCGCGAAGGTAAGCAACGAACCGCCGAAGAAGGTCAAAACGACCGACAACAGGGTGGAAACTTCGCGGACGATCCCGAACGCGCTCGCGAAGCGGGTCGCAAGGRTGGACAAAGCTAAGCGCTGAACTCTTTGAGAGCGGCCGGGACACATCCCGGCCGCTCAGTGGTAGTCAAAAGCCCATACCAAACCGGACAGCCTTCGGTGGTGCAAATATGCGGAATCAGCTTTTGCAGGAACTTTGGCAAATTAGAGAGACTCTCGCTCGCAATTTAAGCTTTGCGTTCCATAGACAAATGAACATCGATTAGCTGCATGATCGCCCTACGCGCCTCATGGGCAGGCCAACCGATCGAAACAGCATCGTCCAGTAGCCGCTTCAATGCTGGTCCGGCATGAGCCAAGAATTCAACTTCCAAGCTCTCCTGGCAATCCAGGTCATCACGGTCGTCCTGGGGTGGCATTATTGGCATGGCGGTTCCCATTGTTATTTGAAGTCTTCTTGAGTGGTATGCGACTCAAACCTCCGCCCTCACTGCCGGGAGTTTCGAGATATCGTTCATACGTCTTTCGAACTTGGCTGGCTGCTCGCTGTCGCGACGATTGAACACCGCTCACTCCATCCAGCCGAAACTGCGAATGGCCGAGTAAAAATTTCCAGCACCACAGTCCACTTTCCGGGCCGCCATCAATGCGATGAACTCGGCCGACATCGATTCCGTTACGGTTCGTCGCCGTGAAATCCTGCGCTTTCTCTTCTAGTCCCACCCGAGTTTTTTTGCCATTTAATTTCCATGGCTTTCAAACTCTGAACAATTCAATTTGTTTCAAACTTCCAATCGCTTCAAATATCTTTTCTCTTCATCAATTTTGCGCAGCTCCCTTTCGACCGACAAAAGCACGTTCTGATGCATCGCCAGATTGGTATTCTCGGCAGCCTCAATCATCGCGGCGAGAACCTCTTCCTTGGTCCATCCTGCAACCTGGGCGTCACCAAGCAATTCGAGTATCCGGTCTTCCACTGCTCGCTGACACTCACCGAAACGATCAGGGTCGTCTCTTGTGCGCGTTGGCCCGGGAATAGTCATGAACCGTCGCCCGTGAACCGCTCGTCGYTGAATGGAGGGAGGCCGCCGAAGTTCTGCGCGCTATAAAGTGCGATCAATTCTCCTTCACCTTCATTGGGCACGCCCGAGAAGAGAAATACCTCACCGAGTTCGGGATGATGACCGTGCACGGCATTAAACAGGTACTCGTCGGGATCGGAGGATTCGTGAACGGTCACGTCGTCAACAGATTCGCCCTTCGCATGGATAATGATTTCTGCAGAACCTGAAAGCTCCTGCGTATCTGTCAAAGCCTCTCTGACCCAAATTCAAACCCTAGATCCCAGCCCTCATTTCCAATTAAATCCTTGTCGCGGAACCTGACTTTCCATGGCATGRCTCAATCTCCGACTAGAGCAGTAGCGGTTGTTCTTCCGCGTTTGGCAGGCCTTCCAACAGTACGCCTCGGGTCATCACACGCGCTTCTTACGAGATATTCGCGATAGCTGTCAGGGTCACTTGGATCACGTGACCATCCTGCGGGGTCAAATAACCGCGATGCCGTTAAAGCTGGACTGGCTTGATATTGTCCACGCTGATTGATCCCGTTATGACGCCGCGTACCAGATCGGTTCGATCCGTTTCAATTTCAATAACAGTGTATAGTTTATCGTCTCTGAAAGCACTCGCGTTGATCGTTGTCACATCGTCAGCCGGCGCTGAGTCGATTTCCATAAAGTCGAGTTCGCGCCCTGCAGCAACAATTCTGGCGTCGCCCGTGGTGCGGGCAGCGACAAGCACTTCCCCTTGATAGGGCGAGTTTTGCCAGCGCGGATCATCAGCGGGTGCCGTCGGTACTAGCCGATAAAGGTGGAGCGTTTCACCCATTCCCGGCAGGGGTGATGCACGGCTCTCCGCGTCCGTAACTTGCGCATGGCTTTCCACAGAACGGCCAAAGGTTGTGGCGCTACTTCTCTCAAATGCCTCATCACCATCCGCTTTTTTATCTTTCGACATCACATGCCCCTTGCTGCATTTGCCTCCAACCTCAAACGCCATGATGTCGGGAATGTTCCGGGCTGGTGTAGCGCTCCCATGGCGCAGGCCGAGGATAGCAAGGATTGAGCAATCAAGAGGGGCTGTGAAACCGCCGCTCTCTCTGCACGTATGCCTTGAGTGCTCGCCGAACCGACTGATTTAACACCAGCATCCTCTACCGTACCAACGGCCTCTCCCAGAAAACTCGCAACCAGACGAGACGAAGGCCAATATATCCTTCACAGCTGAAACTTTTTGCTTACAAAGCGAGAACCGTGTAGCCCAAAACGCCAGGGTGTTTCGGCGGCCCGGCTGATGCCGATGCGTATTCCACTGCAAACCTGGACATGTTCACGCCTCCGAGCGAATGAAAATGGCCCCTCTAGCAGCGACATTCCGTCATGCAATTTTTGGATGCCCAGTGCTTGTGCGACTTTACCAGGCCCCGAACACAGTTGGCCGATATCGTCCGTGGCTCGCCGGGACCGCATCGTTTCGATGCCCTGAGTTGGTTCGATCGCCCTGATCAGAACGGCTGATCCGGGAATGCAAACCAGATTCAGACACCAATGAATACCGTAGGAACGGTAGA
This sequence comes from Phyllobacterium sp. P5_D12, assembly GCF_054049495.1. Lineage (NCBI taxonomy): Bacteria > Pseudomonadati > Pseudomonadota > Alphaproteobacteria > Hyphomicrobiales > Phyllobacteriaceae > Phyllobacterium > Phyllobacterium sp. P5_D12. Next base: position 8,265 of record NZ_JBFUMG010000174.1, read on the forward strand.
CATAAGCGTGACCAGCCGCCCCAAACATGGTCTTGTTTCCGGGCGTTGGACCCCTGAAGCTATGCGATGCTGGATCGTCTTGGGAATAGGCTTCAGTCTCCACGATGCGTCCACCAATGTCCTCGACAAACATCGACATGCCAATCAAATCCTGTCCGACCGCTTCTGCACCTCGGCGGAAAAACTCGGAATCAATCATTCCATCTCTCTGTTTTCGTTTCGGAGGGAACCAATTTGTCTTGCGTAGCCTTTATGGACTGCGGCGGGACACCATCCAAGCGTCCTTCCGCAATATTCTTACGACGAAAGCAATCTACAGGAGGTTTTTATGGGCCGCGGCATTCTTCTTTGG
>NZ_JBFUMG010000175.1:0-8564 GCF_054049495.1 Phyllobacterium sp. P5_D12
GTGCCACTGACCTGGCGAAGGTCAACGCCGGCCTCCTTTGCCCGCAACCGAACGGCTGGAGACGCAAGCGGCTTCTCGCCTTCATCGCGCGGCGCGTTGGCGCTAAAAGGACTTGTTACAACCGAAGTTTTTTGCACAACCCGAGGCGTTATTGGCTTTGGTTTTTCGGCTGGAGCTTTCGGCGCTTCGGCCGTTTTCTCCGCTTCTGGTGCCGGCGCCTCGGTCTTCACCGGTTTGGCTGGCGCGGCCTCGACCACGTGGCCTTCACCTTCAATTTTCAGGCGAACCAGCGGCGACCCAATGGCAAGGACCTGACCAATCTCGCCGCCAAGCCAGATGATTTCGCCGTCCACGGGCGACGGAATCTCGACCGTAGCCTTGTCGGTCATCACAGCGGCAAGGACCGTGTCCTCGCGCACCAGATCGCCAATTTTCACATTCCATTCAACGAGTTCGGCTTCCGCAACGCCTTCACCGACGTCCGGCAGCTTGATGATATACTCACCCATAGCGCTATCCCTCCAGCGTTTCGACAAGCGCGCGTCCAAGACGCAACGGTCCCGGGAAATAATCCCATTCCTGCGCGTGCGGATAAGGCGTATCCCATCCGGTCACCCGCGCGACCGGCGCTTCGAGCTTGTAGAAACAATGTTCCTGGACCAATGCCGCAAGTTCCGCGCCGAAACCCGAGGTCAAAGTTGCTTCGTGCACGACGACGCAGCGGCCAGTCTTCGAAACGGATTCGATGATGGTTTCGAGATCGAGTGGCAAAAGCGTGCGAAGATCGATGATTTCCGCGTCTATGCCGTGTTCCTCGGCAGCGGCTTCGGCCACGTAAACCATTGTACCATAAGCGAGAATTGTCAGCTTTGAACCTTCACGGCGCTTGATCGCCTTGCCAAGCGGTACCGTATAGTGACCGTCCGGAACCTCGCCGAGGTCGTGCTTCGACCAAGGCGTTACCGGTCGATCGTAGTGACCGTCGAATGGCCCGTTATAGAGGCGCTTGGGTTCGAGGAAGATCACCGGGTCGGGATCTTCGATCGCCGAAATCAGCAAGCCCTTGGCGTCATGCGGATTGGAAGGAACAACCACTTTCAGCCCGGAAACGTGCGTAAACAGCGCTTCAGGGCTCTGACTGTGGGTCTGACCACCAAAAATACCACCGCCAACCGGCATCCGCACAACGATCGGGCAGGTAAAGTCGCCATTGGACCTGTACCGCAGGCGTGCCGCCTCCGAAACGATCTGGTCATAGGCCGGATAGACATAATCGGCGAACTGGATCTCGATGCAGGGCTTCAGGCCATACGCGGCCATGCCGATCGCCGCGCCGACAATGCCCGCTTCACTGATCGGCGCATCGAAGCAACGTGTTTTGCCGTATTTTGCCTGCAGGCCCTGGGTACAGCGGAACACACCACCGAAAAAGCCCACATCTTCACCGAACACGACAACATTGTCGTCGCGTTCCATCATGATATCCATCGCGTCGCGAATGGCTTCAATCATAGTTTTACGCGGCATCTATCAGACTCCTGCCTGCTGGCGCTGGCGACGCAGATGCGGTGGCATTTCCTCGTAGACACCCTCGAACATGTCGCGGGCGGATGGCTTACCTCCCGCATGCAATGTGCCGAAGCTTTCCGCTTCTTTTTGCGCAGCAACGACAGTGTCGAGAATTTCCGCCTCCGTCTGCTTGTGACGATCATCGGACCAGACATTGCGCCCGATCAGATGGTTCTTCAGCCGGATGATAGGGTCACCCAGGGGCCAGGCATCGGATTCTGTTTTGGGCCGATATGCCGATGGATCATCGGAGGTGGAATGCGCGCCGGCGCGGTAGGTAACATACTCGATCAACGTGGGCCCGAGATTGCGCCGGGCACGCTCGATGGCCCATTTTGCCACCGCAAAAACCGCCAGATAGTCGTTACCGTCAACACGCAGCGCCGGAATGCCAAATCCGAGACCACGCGCCGCAAATGTGCCCGAGCCGCCCCGTGCGATGCCCTGAAAAGTAGAAATCGCCCACTGGTTGTTGACGATGTTCAGCACGATCGGCGCTTTGTAGGTCGATGCGAACACCAGCGATGCATGAAAATCGGATTCGGCCGTGGACCCGTCGCCAATCCATCCAGCCGCAATCTTGGTGTCGTGCTTGATGGCCGATGCCATCGCCCAGCCCACTGCCTGGATATATTGCGTCGCCAGATTACCGGAGATTGAAAAGAAGCCGTGTTCCTTCGACGAATACATGATCGGCAGCTGACGGCCTTTAAGTGGATCGCGCTCGTTGGAGTAGATCTGGYACATCATCTCGACCATCGGATAGTCATCCGCAATCAAAAGGCCCGCCTGCCGGTAGGTCGGGAAATTCATGTCACCGGGCGCAAGCGCCTTCCGGAAGGCGCAGCTGACGGCTTCTTCACCAAGATGCTGCATATAGAACGAGGTTTTGCCTTGCCGCTGGGCGATCTGCATCCTTGCGTCGAAGGCGCGCAGCGTCATCATATGGCGCAGTCCCTCGATCAATTGATCGTCGGTCAACAGACCCGCCCAAGGGCCGACGGCTTCACCGTCGCGGTTTAAAACCCGAATGATCGAGAAGGCCAGATCGCGTATGTCCTCGGGATTGGCGTCGACTTCCGGACGCCGTATCGCGCCAGCCTCATCGAGCTCCACATTGGAAAAATCTGGCGCACCGCCGGGCCGCACCGCCGGTTCGGGCACGTGCAGGCTAAGCGGACCAAATTCACCAAGGGGACCATCGTCGGACATAATACAGACCTCCCAATCACGCGTATCGTGCCGTACACTATCATGAAAAATCACGAGGGTAGCATTGGCTTTTCCAAGGAATTCCGGACGGTTACCGCGCTTTTCTGATGAGATATTCCGTATAACACCCTGAACTTATTGAAAGTTCCGGCGAATATTTTATGGGCGGGCGAAATCGAGCCCGGCAAAAAAGCAATTTTTCGCTACTTCACCGGCAGCGCGCGCATTTATGCGATCAAAGCCTGAATGGATTTTGTAATGAAATGTTCGCGAAAACGCTTACGCTGCAGCAATTGCCATTGCATGATCGCGCGCATCTTCCCGAATTGCCTCGAGATAGATCCTCTTGAGCAGCGACAGCATGTCGTCATTGGCAGCGGCAGGAACAGCACCACCGGTCGCCGGCGCGACGTGCTCGATCATTCTGCGCGCGATTTCCTGGGCACCGATAGACAGTTTGCCATTGGCAACGCCGTGCCAACTGTTGAGCGCCACTCGCAGCGGCTGATGCGTACTTGCAGGAAGGCCGGCAGCGCTGAACAATGCACACAGTGCCGTGGCTCGGCCATCGATCAAAAGGCTTCGCACGCGCGGCAGACTATAGCCCGAGAGCATAACAAGGATCGCACCGAAGAAATCGATCTTTCCGCACGCAACGATCCGGATGACGAATGCAGTCGTGAGGTCACCGCGTAGCTGCAGGTGCTCGATCAGTGCCGGATATTCCTCGACAGAGGTCTCGGCCACAAGGCTGATCGATGCCTTGACGCAAGCTTCCTGCGTAACGCGCCTGGCCCGGCGCTCGCCCATCAATGCCACGACAATGTCCATCTGGCACAGCGCTTCGGCAATGCAGATTGCCAAGGCATGGCGGCAGTCGGCAGGCAATCGCTCATCTTCGACCAGGAGCGCGCGAATTTCAGCTACATGACCCAGGCGCTCGATCAAGCGGCGAAAGCTGATGTGAGCTATCTGCGCTTGGGTGTTGGCCAGAAGCTCCAGCACAGCAATGGTCTCGCCGATCTCAATAATTGCAGCGCTGACCGCAATTGATACCTTGGGCCTCGCCGCTATGACTTTCTGTGCGTCGCCGCTTCCGCCCGCAACACAATCGATCAGATCGGCGTCGCTGAGAAGCACGGATCGCGCCAGCATATAGGTGGCGATCTCTATCTGATCGCGGGCAAGACCGGCAACGATGTGGATCGGGGCGTGAGCGCTTGTGGAGAACACATCGGCAAGAGCCAATCGCACTTTTGGCGAAGGATCGTCCAGGAGCAGCGTCAATACGGTCTCTGTGGCACAACGTTCGTCGAAATCGAGGTCGGAATGCAGGTAGATATGGGCCAACGCAGCCGCTGCGTGGCAACGCTGAGCAACCGAAACATTATCGATCATTTTCAGATAGTGCTGTACCGACATTTACCTTGCGCCCYACAGTCTTTGTTAAATTAGACTTTAGTGGCAAAAGGTTTACGAACGGTTCACCATGTCGATTAACCATAACAAGGCGGCAGCACGCGCATGTTGCGATCTTGGCAAAGCCGACCTAGACTCCTGCAAAAGAGGAGACGCGCGACATCATGGCAGGGCTATATCTGGAAGACTTTGAAATCGGACATGTGTTCCAGCACGCGCTGCGCAAGACTGTCACCGAGAGCGACAACATGCTGTTTTCGGTCATGACCCTCAATCCGCAGCCGCTGCATATCGATTTCGAATATGCGAGCAAGACAGAATGGGGGAAGCCGCTGGTGAATTCCCTGTTCACGCTCGGCCTGATGATTGGCATTTCGGTCAATGACACAACTGTTGGCACGACGATTGCCAATCTTGGCATGACCGACGTGACGTTCCCTGCCCCGCTGTTTCATGGCGATACCGTGCGGGTCGAAACACAGGTGATCTCGGCGCGGAAATCCAAATCAAAACCGGATCGTGGCATCGTCGAATTCGAGCACCGGGCTTTCAATCAATTCGGTGTACTTGTCGCGAAATGCACGCGGCAAGCCATGATGAAATCGAAGGCCGCCGCCTGATGCGCTCGCTCTTGTTCGTCCCGGGCGATTCGGAAAGGAAGCTGGAGAAGGGCCTGACCAGCGGGGCCGACGTGCTGTTGATCGACCTTGAGGATTCGGTGAGCGTAGAGCGCAAGGAAGCGGCAAGAACAATAGCCGCCGAGTTCCTCGCTGCAAGCCAAGGCAGGCCCTCGCCGCGCCTGTTCGTTCGCATCAATGACCTCGCCAGTGGGCTGGCCGATGACGACCTAGCCGCCGTCATGCCATCCCTGCCTCACGGTATACTCCTGCCAAAATCCAACAGCGGCAAGGATGTGACGCGGCTCTCGGCCAAACTCAACGTTCACGAAGCGCGTGCAGGCGTCGAGGAAGGATCGACACAGATAATCGCCATCATCACCGAAACTGCGATCGGGACACTCTCGGCGGCAAGTTATCCTGGCGCATCAACACGTCTGATCGGCTTGAGCTGGGGGGCTGAAGACCTGTCTGCGGCAATCGGCGCTCGCACCGCCCGCGACGAGTCCGGGCGTTATACGGATATCTTCCGGCTGGCTCGGGCAGTGACGATCCTCGGCGCATCAGCGGCAGATGTTGCCTCGATTGACACAGTCTATATCAACTACCGCGATGATGAGGGGCTTGCGCGTGAGTGCACTGAGGCTGAACGCGACGGGTTCACCGCCAAGCTTGCCATTCATCCGGCGCAGGTACCGATCATCAATCACGCGTTTACACCGCCGCCGGAGTCGGTGGCGCATGCCCGAAGGATAATTGACGCGTTTGCCGCTGATCCGGCTGCAGGTGTGATCGGTATCGACGRCGAGATGGTCGACCGTCCGCATCTGCGACGGGCGGAGCGGCTTATCGCTCGTTCAGCTCGCTGATTCATCCCACTTTGGGCGAAACATCTGGAACGTCTGCGAAACTGAAGCGAAATCCATATAGCCGAGGCGCGAAACCGGCTGGGCTTTCGTCATGTCCACGAGGCCTGCCGTCAGGATTTCCTCGCTGATGTGCACGCCAACCACTTCGCCGATGACCATGATCGAAGCCACCGGGTTACCGTGGCGATCTTTCGGATTGCGGATTTCAGTCACGACGCATTCCAGCGTCGAAAAGGCTTCAGCCACACGCGGCGCATTGATCATCGTGCAGTCGACCGGCGTCAGCCCGGAGTACTCGAACTCGCTCACGCCCCGGGGGGCATTCACCGACGTTGCGTTCATGGCAACGGAAAGGTTTGCGCTGACCAGATTGGCGGCGAACTCACCCGTCTCTTCGATAAAGGAGACGCTGTCCTTGTGGCCTTCGGAACAAAACATGATGAGACAGGGCTTGGTGCTGATCATGTTGAAAAAGGAGTATGGCGCGAGATTGACCTTGCCTTCCTTCGAGCGGCTGGAAATCCATCCGATCGGTCTCGGGGCAACTATAGCCTTCAACGGATCATGCGGCAGGCCGTGGCCATCCTCGTATTTGTAGAACATCTAGGGTCCTAGCCTTCCCACGGGCCCGAATATTCCGACAGTATATCCTTGATCTCGGGTCGCGGACGTTCCGGAACTTTCTGGGCGCAAGTACCTATATGGACGAAGCCGGTTACGCGCTCATGCGGCGCCAGCCCAAGCAGTGCGCGGCCCTTTTCATCGGATGCGTACCAGTTGCTGATCCAGTTGGTGGCATAGCCAAGCGCGTTGGCCGCAAGAGAAAGCTTCATCGCCGCGGCGCCGGAAGACAGGAACTGCTCCCATTCCGGAATATGATGCTCGACCGGCGAGAAAACCACGCCAATCACCAATGGTGCGCGGGCGAAGCGCTTGAGTTCCTGCTCGCGGCGCTGCTCGGTGAGCGGACCTTCGCGCTCTTCAGCAAGATCGGCAAGATATTTACCGATCTGAACGCGCGCTTCTCCCCGGTACAGGATAAAGCGCCAGGGGGTCAGCCGGCCATGATCKGGCACCCGTGAGGCGATACGAATCATGGTCTGGATTTCGTCATCCGAAGGCGCCGGAAGACCAATGGCCGAGATAGGCGTCGAACTGCGGGTTGACAGGAATTCTATGATCGAATTGGGAGCGGATGTATCCATGTTCTAAAACGGCAGTCCTGATTTAAGTCGTATATTTGTTTGCGCGGACAATGTGGTGGTTTCATCCGTCAAGTAAAGGTAGCACGCTAAGAAAAAGCCTTGAAATTGCCATCGGCTTCGGATCAAACCGTTTCATGGGTGTATTCCAGTTTATTTCAACGGGCGGCAAGTCCCTAAAATGTGCGCTGCTGCTTGTAACAATGGCGTTCACCGGCATCTCCGGCGCATCCGCGCAGGCGCTTGCGCCCGATTTCCCTGATGTCCCGGCGCTCGATATTCCCAACATCCCCAATCTTAAAGGGTATGCCAATCCGAAGGCTCCCGAGAACAACCCGTTTGCCAACGAACCGGAACTCGTGCTGTCAGCCAAACTTTCCGACAAGGGCCAGGCAATTCCGCGGGGTCTCGTCTGGCGTGTATTCTCGCCGGAGCCGAGCGGCGACGGCAAACTGGCATTGCYGGCGACTGCCAAGGGCGGAACGACGTCGTTCAACCTTGCTCCCGGCAGCTATCTGGTACACGTGGCTTTCGGCCGTGCAGGCGCGACGAAGCGCATTACCATGACCCGCGCCAAGCGTACGGAAACGATGATCCTCGATGCCGGCGGCGTAAAACTCAACGCGACCCTTTCAGGCGGCGGGCGCATACCGCCAGATCAGCTGCGGTTTTCCATCTATGAAGATCATGCCGACCAGAGCGGTGAACGTGCGCTGATCATCCCCGACGTCAAACCCGATAGCGTGGTGCGCCTCAATACCGGCACCTACCAGATCGTCTCCAACTACGGCACCGCGAACGCGGTGATCCGCTCGGATATCCGTGTCGAGGCCGGCAAAATCACGGAAGCCAACGTGGAACACCGCGCCGCATTGCTGACGATGAAGCTCGTGCGCGAGGCTGGCGGCGAGGCGCTGGCCGATACTGCCTGGTCCGTCCTGACGACATCCGGCGACATCGTGCGGGAAAGCGTCGGCGCCTTTGCTTCGATCGTCCTGGCGGAAGGCGAGTATGTCATCATCGCCAAGAACAAGGACCGCATCTACCAGCGTGATTACAAGGTCGTCGCCGGCCGCAATCAGGATGTTGAAGTGATCGCATCCGAAGCTGCAAGCTCACCAGCAACGACGAACCAACCGGCCGAGGGCGAAGAGCCGCTCGATTGATCGCTATCAAGAAGTCTTGGGCTGCAGCGAGAAAACCGCATTGTAAAGATATTCGAGCATTAGCTTGCGGTCTTCCATCGGCTTCAATTCGTCCCATCCGATAACCCGGCCAATCCGCACATTGATTGCCTTACCGGACAATCTGCGAAATTCGCGTATCAGCAGCGAAATGCGCAAAGTCATCGAAACTTTGCTCGCGAGGTGGAAGAATCGCCCGTTCTGTCCGCCGAAATAGACCGGGATCACCGAGGCCTTGGCTTGCTGCACGAGCTTTGCCGGAAAAATCTTCCAGGGCAAATCCTCTGCCCTGCCAAAGCCCTTGGGCGCTGTCGCAACCCCACCGGCCGGAAAGACGACGATCGTCACGCCCTGCTTCAAAAGCCGCACGGCCTCGTGACGGGTCGCCATATTCATCGTCATGGCTTCCTTCGTTTCGTCGAAACAGACAGGAAGCGCATAGGGGCGAATTTCCGGCACCTTCATCAGATCATTGTTGATGAGAACGCGGAA
>NZ_JBFUMG010000176.1:0-8561 GCF_054049495.1 Phyllobacterium sp. P5_D12
TGGCCCGACGATCAGTTGCTGGGCGACCACTGGCAAACGTGGGTATTCGAGCGTGAAGCGCCGGATGCGAAGCGGCCTGAAATGCAGCCAACTGCCGAACACATAGAGCAACACGATTGCCAAGGCACCGAAACCCAGCACGTAGCTCAGGGAAATCGGCAGTTCCGCGTTGAAACGCTGAAGGAGATGTGGCTCGATGAGAAGAACGACTGCACTCAGCGTCAATACGCCCAAAATGAAAGTGAATGAACAGAAAGCGATGAGCAGCGCAATTTCAGGGCCGCTCATACCTTGCGAGGAATAGGCGCGATAACGAACCACGGCTCCAGAGAGGACCGAGGCGCCGATATTGTGCGAAAGTGCGTAGGTGGTGAACGAACAGAGCGCGATGAACAACCAGGAAATCCTGCGGCGCAGATGTAGCAGCGCGATACGATCATATCCGGCCAGAGCCGCGTAGGCAACGAGGGATGCAAAGCCTGCCAGGATCCAGCGGTGTGCAGGAATGGCATAGAGGCTATGAATCACGTCATCCAGCGAGATGCTCCGCAGCTCCTTGTAAAGGAGCCATACGGAAATCCCGACGGCGGCCAGCCCAACAACCGGCCATACGTAATCCTTCAATTTCATGCTTTTTCCCGCTCGCCCATTCTGACTCTATACCGCTTTTGTTGCTTCTATACGGTTCGATTTCTCCGGCTTGGGGTCTTCAAGATCGAGGATGTGGGCGACGATTCCGCGCGCTATTTCACGTTCACCCATGATAACCGCGTCTGCGCCGAGATCCTGCAAATGCTGGACCTCGGCATCCGAGTGAGCCCGCGCCAAAATGCTGATGACCGGGTTTGCGGCTCGGGCCTTGACCACGATCTGTCCGGCCTCAAAAGCGTTCGGGATGGCGATGATCAGTTGACGGGCCTGGGCAAGATTGGCGGCGGCGAGGATATCGCCATTGGCTGCGTTGCCGACGATCGTTTCAATGTTTTCCTCATGCAGTTTCGCCACAGTTTTGTCGGCGTCCTCGATAACGAGAAACGGCTTGCCGACTTCTTTAAGCGCCTCACCGACAAGACTGCCGACACGGCCATAGCCAACCAGAACGGCATGGTCAGTAAGTGTGGTTGGGCGAATTTCCACATCGGGGGTTTCAATTGCTGCCAAATCTTCGGTCGAGGGTTCTTCGGTGGGCACGCGCTTTTCGAGCCTCGGCTTCAGGTATGTAACCCCTGCAAACACCAAAGGGTTGACTAGTATCGACAAGATGGCGCCACCGAGGATGAGGTCGCGGCCTTCCTCCGGCAACATTCCCAACCCGACGCCAAGCTCGGCGAGAATGAAAGAGAATTCACCGATCTGCGCCAGGCTTGCAGAAATGATCAGGGCAGTGCCCGTTGGATAGCCAAAGGCGCGGACGATGAAAAATGCCGCGAGCGACTTGCCAACGACGATAATTGCGAGCGTTGCAAGCAGCGGCAAGGGATCATTGACGATTGTCATCGGGTCGAACAGCATGCCAACCGAGACGAAAAACAGCACCGCAAAAGCATCGCGCAACGGCAGGGATTCTTCTGCTGCGCGGTGGCTAAGTTCGGATTCGCTCATGATCATGCCAGCGAAGAACGCGCCGAGCGCCAGCGACACGCCGAACAACTTGGCTGCACCGAAGGCGACGCCCAATGCGATCGCCAGCACAGCCAAGCGGAAAAGCTCGCGCGATCCGGTATGTGCGATCGCATGCAGGGTCCAGGGGATTACCCTGCGCCCCACGATGAGCATGACTGCAACGAAAGCTACAACCTTGCCAAGTGTCAGCGCAATGACACCGCCGATGCCAAGATCGAAATATCTGACGATTGGGTCGCTCGCGGCCCGAACCATATCGCCCGTTTCGCTACCGCCATTGATCGCGCCGGCAATAGCTGGCAGCAGGACAAGGGCAAGAACCATGGCAAGATCTTCGACAATCAACCAGCCGACCGCGATGCGCCCCCGTTCTGTCTCGATCAGGCGCCGCTCCTGCATGGCGCGCAGGAGAACCACGGTACTTGCCACCGAGAGCGCGAGGCCGAAAACAAAACCCGCCTGCATGCTCCAGCCGAGAATCCAGGCAAGGCCGGCGCCAAGCAAAGTCGCTACCAAAATCTGCACGATGGCGCCGGGAATTGCTATGGCACGAACCGAGAGCAGATCTTTCAAGGAAAAATGCAGGCCGACGCCAAACATTAGCAGAATGACGCCGATCTCGGCGAGCTCGGAAGCCAGCTCCTGATCGGCGACAAAACCGGGAGTATGCGAGCCGGCCAAAACACCGGCTACGAGATAACCGACAAGGGGAGGAATACGCAGACGATTGGCAATCGCACCGAAAATAAAGGCCAGAACCAGACCTATGACGATTGTCGCAATCAACGGCGTTTCATGAGGCATATGTCGGCGTCTCCCTCGTAAGATGATCAATGGTTAAAATCAATGGGTCCTGCGAACAGGTGCTGTCGCAGCAGTATTGCGTACCTCCGGTGGCTTGCAAACCGATTTCATCGGCTCTGCGGCGCAGGAAACGCGATTTTTTCCCTGCGCCGCAAATAGTTAGCGTTGAACGCTAAGTTGGCAGCCGATCAGCTCTGGATGGCGGGCTTTCGCCCGAGCCGATGCGCGAAGCATGGTTCTTTTCCCACCAGGTTCCGAGCAGCAAGAGAATCGGCGCCGCGATGAACAGCGACGAACTCGTGGCAATGACCACGCCGAAGAGCATCGGCAGAGCAAAGTTTTCCACGGCCTTGCCGCCCCAGATTGCCATGGGAAGCATGGCAAGGAACACGGTCAGCGAGGTATAGATACAACGCGCCAAGGTCTGGTTGATACTCAGATCGATAATCTGACGCAGCGGCATCTTCTTATGGATGCGCAAATTCTCACGCATTCGATCGTAGACCACGACCTTGTCGTTGACGGAGTAACCGATGATGGTCAGCAGAGCGGCAATGGCCGTGAGGTTGAAATCTAGCCCCATCAGCGCAAAGAAGCCGACGGTTTTCGTGGTATCGAGGATCAGCGTGGCAATTGCACCAAGGGCGAAGTGCCATTCGAACCGCCACCAGATGTAGAGCAGCATGGCAAGGCTGGCGAGGGTAACGGCGAGGACGCCGGACCGAGCCAGTTCCTGGCTGACCTTCGGTCCGACGACTTCCGAACTCTCGATCTTCACACCGGGATCAAGCTGCTGGACGGAAGCCCTGACCTTGGTAACGGCCGCGGTCTGCGCTTCTTCGCCGCCGTCCTGACGCTGGACGCGGATAAGCACCTTGTTGTCGCCGCCGGCCTGCTGGAGGGCGACTTCACCGAGACCGAGGCCTTCAAGAGTCGAACGCATCGTGGCGAGGTCCGCAGGTTTGGACGTCGTAACTTCCACCTGGATACCGCCCTTGAAGTCGATACCGTAATTCAGACCGGGATGGATGAAGAGGATGATCGAAGCGATAGACAGGAAGATCGAAACGCCGATACCGAAGAAACGCGCGTTCATGAACGAGATGTTGGTATTTTCCGGTACGAGCTTGAAGAGGTGTTCGATGCGGATTGTCTTCATCTTCCGGCGACGCACGATCGCCGTCATCATGACACGGACAACGGTGACTGCCGTAAACATCGAAACAAGTGCGCCGATGATCATGGTGATGGCGAAGCCGCGTATCGGGCCGGTGCCGAAGAGGAACAGCAGCAGCGTCGCGATAAGGTGTGTGGCCTGCGAGTCGATAATCGTCGAATAAGCGAGCTTGAAGCCGCGATCGACCGCAGCCATCGCACCGATACCTTTGCGCGCTTCTTCACGGATACGTTCGTTGATGAGGATGTTCGCATCAACAGCAAAGCCGATACCGAGGATGATGGCGGCGATGCCGGGGAGCGTCAGTGTCGCGCCGAGCAGGCTCAAAATGCCGAATGTAAGAATGACGTTGAGAGCGAGTGCCAGATTGGCAATCAGACCCCAGCCGCTATAGAGGACGAATATGAAGCCCACCACGAGTGCGAAGCCGATAAGGCCCGTGAGAACGCCCATCTTGATGACGTCGCCACCAAGGTCAGGACCCACGGTACGTTCTTCGATGACGGTCAGCGGCGCCGGCAAAGCGCCAGCACGAAGCAGAGCAGCGGTGGTGACCGTATCCTGAACCGTGAAATTACCAGTGATCTGACCGGAGCCGCCGGTGATGGGAACCTGGATAACGGGAGCTGTCAGCACCTTGCCGTCGAGCACGATGGCAAAGGGACGACCGACATTCTGGCTGGTGATATCGGCAAACTGACGCGCACCGACATTATCAAAGCGGAATGAAATGATCGGCTGGTTGGTTTGCTGATCGAAGGCCGCGCGGGCATCAGTCAGGCGTTCACCGCTGAGTGCCACGCGGTCTTCAACCGGGTAGGTAATGGCGGGATCTTTCGCATCCGGCAAGATGGATACGCCGGGAGGCGGCGCAGCGCCAGAATTGCGATCCGCAACCATATGGAAGGTCATCTTGGCCGTGCTGCCGAGTAGGGCGCGCAGCTGGCTCGGATCCTGCAACCCGGGGAGCTGAACGACGATACGATCGGAACCGACGCGCTGGATGGAAGGTTCGGCAACGCCGACCTGATCGACGCGGCGACGGACGATTTCCAGACTTTGCGTTAGTGCATTGTCCAGCTTGTCCTTCATTCCGGCTTCAGTCAGCGTCAGACGAATCTGGTTGCCGTTTGTGGTGATATCGATGTCACTGACAGGTGCGGCGAACCCGACTTGTGCGACTTGAGTGGTCAGATCGCGCAGGGCTGCAACTGCTGCATCGCTTTGTGTCGCATCTGCCAGTGTTACGATGACGCTGTCACCCGCGACACGGACAGATTGCGGCTGGATTTTTGCTGTGCGCAGGTGACCGCGCGTATCGTCGAGAATTGAGCGAATACGGTCTTTCTTGAGTGCTGCCGCGTCCACTTCCAGCACGAGATAGGAACCGCCGCGAAGATCGAGGCCCAGGGCGACCTGCTTCTTGGGGAACCAGCTTGGCATAGCTTCGAGCTGCGCCTTGGTGAAAGCGTTGGGGAGGGCGAGGACAATACCCACCAGGATAATAGCAATGTAGGTCCAAAGGACCCATCTCGACGTACGCATATCTTAAATTCCGTTATGGAGTGCGGGCGCGCTGCCGAGAACTGATCTACGAGTTTGCCTGGCGGCCGCCGGATTTGTTTTCGTCGTTCCCTATTGGAAACGGTGATGTCAGGCCGCGGTCAGAGGCGGAGCGCGGGCGTGGAAAACAGAATTGCGGTCTAGCGCCGGGGTCGTTCCGGACGGAACCGAAATGACGCTTTTCCCGTTCGCAATAACAAACGCATGCCCTTGAGGCACTAAAGCAGCCAGTGAGCTGCTATCGGACCCGAGGCCACTTTTGATCTTCAGGTGCAAAGCTTCAAGCGCCGCGACGCGCATTGGGCTCTGCACGGGGGTAGACTGACTGTTGGCTTCGTGGGCCAAGCGCGTTTCATTGCGCGTTGGCGTACCGGCATCCTTTGCCGCAATATTGGTCTCCGCACCGGTCACATACACTGTGCCCAGAGCGGCGCTGATCGTGGATACAAGCCAGAAAATAGAAATCAGGAGCGGAGCAGCGCTTCGCTTTCCTTTTTTGCTATTTCCGTGAACGCTCATCCTGTCATCCAATATCAATACGTCGCGGCGCAAAGCGCCTCGCTGCGACTCTCTTTATGAAGTCTGAAAGCGTGAGTCACTCAAAATCGTCGCGTTTCGCCACCAATGGCTGGAAAATATGTCGTTTTGCAGGAAACGGGTGGAACGAAATGACCAAGTTGTCCACTTTGCTGAAGACAAGTTCACACCTAGTTCGAAATGGAGGTCATCATGGCTGACGCAATCAGCAGCACATCGACCATTCGATGGGATACGATAGAAGCGGAAATGGACAATTTCGGCTGCGCCATTTTGAAAGGCATTTTGTCGAATGCGCAATGCGAAGAAATAGCCGGAGGCTATCCGGACGATAACCAATTTCGCAAACGCATTGTCATGGCGCGGCATGGGTTTGGCCGGGGAGAGTACAAGTATTTCGCGTATCCTTTGCCCGATGTCATCGGCGATTTGCGCCAATCGCTCTATCCTCCCTTGGCCAGCATCGCCAATCACTGGAACGAGTTGATGGGCATCACTGTCCGGTATCCGGACCAGCATCGGGCATTCATCGAGCGGTGCCACGCTGCCGGTCAGAATCGTCCGACACCGTTGCTGCTGGAGTATGGCGAAGGCGACTACAATTGCCTGCACCAGGATATCTACGGCGAACATGTGTTTCCGCTGCAGGTGGCGTTTCTGTTGTCGAAACCCGGCGAGGATTTTACCGGCGGCGAATTCGTCCTGACGGAGCAACGGCCGCGTATGCAGTCGCGTGCGGAGATCGTACCGCTGCGGCAAGGCGATGCGGTGGTCTTTCCGGTCAGCCAGCGTCCGGCAAAGGGCACGCGCGGCTATTATCGCGTGAATATGCGTCACGGCGTCAGCCGCCTGCGCAGCGGAAAACGCCATACGCTCGGCATCATCTTCCACGATTCTCAATAGTTGCAGCATGATTCGGGCCAGGACGGCCTGCAAATGGCGCTTTTCTGCGCTCCGGTGCTCATGAACCCAAAAGTTCACTCCGCTCCGATTCTCGAAAATCACCATTTTCGGCGCGCCCTGATCCGATCTCAGCGCACGTTTGTCTCGCCAGTTGCGTCGGTCTGTGAAGAACAGCATTGTAGCCTCAAATTTCAAATGGGGCCTCGATGGATTATCTGATCTTCTGGGAATGGCTGAGCTTCGCCGCGCGGTGGCTGCATGTGATCACGGCAATCGCCTGGATAGGTTCGTCTTTCTATTTCATCGCGCTCGATCTTGGATTGCGGAGGCACGCAAATCTCCCACAAGGTGTTAGTGGCGAGGAGTGGCAGGTTCATGGGGGAGGTTTCTACCATATCCAAAAATACATGATCGCGCCGCCCCACATGCCGGAGCACCTCATCTGGTTCAAATGGGAATCCTACTTCACCTGGTTGTCCGGGTTCATGCTGCTCTGCATTGTCTACTACGGCAGCGCCGATCTATTTCTGATCGATCGCAATGTGCTCGATGTTTCGACGCCTGTGGCTATCCTGATCTCGCTGGCGTCGATTTCAATCGGCTGGTTGATCTACGACCTTCTCTGCAAGTCTCCGCTCGAGTCCAATGATACCCTGCTGATGCTCATACTCTATGGCGTGATCGTATTCATGGCATGGGGTTATACGCATCTGTTTACTGGACGTGCCGCACTCTTGCACCTTGGCGCATTCACCGCGACGATCATGACCGGCAACGTGTTCTTGCTGATCATACCCAACCAGAAAAAAGTCGTCGCAGACCTGATCGCGGGCAAGACGCCCGATCCCAGGCTCGGCAAACAGGCCAAGCAGCGCTCTACGCACAACAACTATCTGACGCTTCCGGTCATCTTCCTGATGCTGTCGAACCATTATCCGCTTGCGACGTCCACCGAGTTCAACTGGATAATTGCCGCGCTGATATTCATCATTGGCGTGCTCATCCGGCATTATTTCAACTCAAGACATGCAGGAACAGGCAATCCGCATTGGACATGGCTTGCCAGTGCCATTTTGTTTATCGTTATCATCTGGTTGTCGACGGTACCTAAAGTCCTGACAGGCGAGGAGAAGGTGTCCCGCGCTGCTGAACCTTTCCTCGCTGCGCAGAACTTCGAACAGGTTCGCGACACGGTAATGGGACGTTGTTCGATGTGCCATGCAGCGGAGCCATCGTGGGAGGGCATCATGCTGCCGCCAAAGGGTATTCGTCTCGATACGGATCAATTGATCGCGACCCATGCGAGCCAGATCTATATTCAGGCCGGAGCGAGCCATGCCATGCCGCCTGGCAACCTGACGCATATCACCGATGGCGAGCGCGCGCTGATCGTCGCGTGGTATCGGGGTGCAATGGCCGGAAAAGCAACACCATGACAGAACTATTGTTGCGTGCACGTATTCTGACATTCCATGATGAGCCGTTGAACGGTGAGACGAGCGCCGAAACATTCACATATCTCGAGGATGGCGGGATTCTCATTCGCGATGGCAAGATCATTGCAATGGATGAATTTGCGACGTTGCGGGCGGGAGACGGCCGCAACGTTGAAGTTATCGATCATCATCCACATCTGATCATGCCGGGTTTCATCGACTGTCACATCCATTATCCGCAGATGCAGGTGGTCGGTTCCTATGCCGGTGCGTTGATGGAGTGGCTCGACAAATATACATTCGTCGAAGAGCAGAAATTTTCCAATCAAGGTCATCCGGAAAAGATCGGCTCTGCGTTTTTCGATGAGTTGATCCGCCACGGTACGACAACCGCAGCAGCATATTGCTCGGTGCACAAAGCCTCCGTGCATTCATTCTTTACGGAGGCGCACCGGCGCAACATGCGCATGATTGCCGGTAAGGTGATGATGGATCGCAATGCGCCGCCGGGTCTACTC
>NZ_JBFUMG010000177.1:0-8555 GCF_054049495.1 Phyllobacterium sp. P5_D12
TATCTATCGGGTACGGGCGGCAGGACCGGAATAATCTCCTCCCGCTCAAGTTTGGTCAAAAATTCGCGAATCAATGGTTCTTCCATGGCCTCGTGGACAAAATGAATATCCATCAAAGCTGCGGGATAGGCAATCGCTGCGTGTCCACCATTGAGGATGCGGATTTTCATCAGCTCATAGGGTGCGACGTCCCTGACAAAGGTAACGCCAACTTTTTCAAGCGCCGGCCGGCCCGTAGGGAAATGATCCTCCAGAACCCATTGCTTGAATGGCTCGCAGAAAACCGGCCAATTATCGTCTATGCCGAAATCCGTCGCCAAGAGGTTGCGCTCGCGATCGGTCGTCGCAGGGGTGATCCGATCGACCATGCTGTTGGGGAACGCAACATTTTGCCTGATCCATTCGGCCAGATTCGCATCGACTAGCGCGGCCAATCCGCTGACGGCATCACTGGTTACATGGCCATTGCCTGGAATATTATCGCAGGACATGACGGTGAACGGTGCGGTGCCTTCGTTGCGCCGGCGAATAAGCCCGGCAAGGATCAGGCCAAATACGGTTTTCGGGTTTGCGATGTCGGCTGCATCGGCCACGATTGCAGGATGCTGCGGATTGAAAACGCCGGAAGCCGGATCGATGAAATAACCGCCCTCGGTGATGGTCATCGAAACGATACGGATTTCGGGATCCGCAAGTCGTGCGATGGTGTTTGCACTGTCGCCGGGCTGCAGATAGTCGATCATCGACGACGTGACATGCGCGACCCGGTGTCCACTGTCCTGTTCGACCACCGTGGTCAGCCAATCCTGCTCCTTCAGCTTCTGCCGCATGACCTCATCGGAGGCAAGCACACCTGCACCGACAAGACCCCATTCATGATCTGTCCCGGCGTTGAACAGCGCATCGAGATAGACCGCCTGATGTGCACGGTGGAAATTGCCGATGCCGAAGTGAATGATCCCGGCCTTCAGGTCGGATTGGCTATAGCCGGGAACGCCGACATTCTCCGGCAGCTTTTGCAGCGCGGCTTTTGAAAGTTTTACAGTCATCGGGCCTAACCTTCTATTCTTATAGGTTGCGTGCACCGTTCAGCGCCGCTGAAACGTCAGCTCATCCAATTGCCGCCGTCGACGTTGTAGGTCTGCGCGACGATGTAGTCGCTCTCGCTGCTTGCAAGGAAAATCGCCATGCCAGTCAGATCTTCGGCGGTGCCCATCCGGCCATAGGGGACGGCTTCACCGACGAGGCGTTTCTTCTCGCCGCGCGGCCTGTTTTCATACTTGGCAAAGAGAGCATCGACGCCTTCCCAGTGCTCGCCGTCAACCACCCCCGGAGCGATCGCGTTCACATTGATACGGTGTTCAATGAGATTCAGCCCAGCGGACTGGGTCAGGCTGATCACCGCGGCCTTGGTGGCGCAGTAAATCGCCACGAGTGGCTCACCGCGACGCCCTGCCTGACTAGCCATGTTGATGATCTTGCCGCCCTTGCCGCGCGCAATCATCGCCTTGGCGACCGCCTGCAGTGTGAACAGCGTGCCGGAGAAATTGACGGCGAAGAGCTTCTCATAGCTTTGGCGGGTGATTTCGACGATCGGTGCCAGATCGAACAAAGCGGCATTGTTGATCAGCACGTCGATGCCGCCAAATTTGTCGACCGTTTCCTTGACCGCGGCATCAATCGAGGCCTGATCCGTAACATCGAGGCGGACGGCGTGCGCCTGGCTGCCAAGTTCTCTGGCAGTCTCCTGCGCACGCTCCAGATTGATGTCGGCGATCACCACATGCGCGGCGCCTTCGCGTATATAGGCCTCGGCGAACGAACGCCCGATGCCCCGTGCCGAGCCTGTGATAAATGCCGTCTTGCCTGCCAGTCTGTTCATTTCATTGTACTCATTATCTCTGTTTTATTTCGCAATTCCCGGACGGAAAACCGGTTCCTACTTTTGCTGGAATTGCTCAGATTGCCTGGCCGTTCGCATCAAAGCGATGGAGCCGTGCCGGTTCCGGGGTGAGAAACACCTGCTGGCCGAAATCGGTGATGAAATCGCCATCGGTCCGCACGGTGATCTTGCCTAAGCCGTCAACCTGCACGTGGATGAACGTGTCGGAGCCGAGGTGTTCCGTCACGCCCACGGTGCCCTTCCAGGCGCCCTCTGTTTTCGAGATACGGACATGTTCCGGCCGGACGCCGAGTGTGACCGCGTTGTGCTTGGCAGCTTCCTGCCCCTCGACAAGATTCATGCGCGGCGAGCCGATGAACCCGGCAACGAAAACGTTCCTCGGGCTGCGGTAGAGGTCAAGCGGCGATCCGACCTGCTCAATGCGTCCGGCATTCAGTACGACGATCTTGTCGGCCATCGTCATCGCCTCCACCTGATCGTGGGTGACGTAAATCATCGTCGTTTTCAGCTGGTGATGCAGATCGCTTATCTCCAGCCGCATGTTGCCGCGAAGTGCCGCATCAAGATTGGATAGCGGCTCGTCGAAGAGAAACGCCTTGGGCTGGCGCACGATTGCGCGACCGATCGCGACACGCTGGCGCTGACCGCCGGATAGTTGTCCGGGCCGGCGATCGAGATAGTTGGTGAGATTGAGGATATGCGCCGCATCCTTGACCTTTTTGTCGATGGCAGCCTTGTCCTGGCCGTCCATTTTCAGGGGGAACGCGATGTTGCCGTAGACGCTCATATGCGGATAAAGCGCATAGGACTGGAATACCATGGAGAGGCCCCGCTTGGCGGGCGCCTCGCTCGACATATCCTTGCCATCGATGATGATGCGGCCACCGCTCAAATCTTCGAGTCCCGCGATCATCCGCAACAGCGTGGACTTGCCGCAGCCGGAAGGACCGACGAAGACAACGAATTCACCATTAACGATTTCAAGGTCGATTTCCGGAATCACCGATGTGGTTCCAAATGATTTCGATACTTTTTCGAGTGTAATGCTTCCCATAATATTTCCCCCTTATTTCACAGCGCCGAAGGTCAGACCCCGTACCAGCTGCTTTTGCGAGAACCATCCCATGATCAGGATCGGCGCAATCGCCATGGTGGATGCAGCCGACAATTTGGCCCAGAACAGGCCCTCGGGACTGGAATAGGACGCAATGAAGGCGGTGAGAGGTGCGGCATTCGCGGCTGTCAGGTTCAGCGTCCAGAACGCCTCGTTCCATGCAAGAATGATATTGAGCAGCATGGTCGACGCGATCCCCGGTACGGCCATCGGCGTCAGCACATAGACGATCTCTTTCATCAGCGATGCGCCATCCATGCGGGCTGCTTCGAGAATTTCACCTGGGATTTCCTTGAAGTACGTGTAGAGCATCCAAACAATGATCGGTAGGTTGATCATGGTCAGGACTGCTACAAGGCCAAGACGCGTGTCCAGAAGCCCCCAATCGCGGAAAATCAGGTAGAGCGGAACCAGAACGCCGACCGGCGGCATCATCTTGGTGGACAGCATCCACATCAACACGTCCTTGGTGCGCTTGGTTGGCGAGAACGCCATCGCCCATGCCGCGGGAATGGCGAGAGCCAGACCTATGAGCGTCGAGCCGACGGAAATCACCACCGAGTTCGTGACGTGTTTCATATAGTTGGATCGGCTTTGCACCTCGTGGTAGTTCTCCAGGGTCCAATCGAAGARCAGGAACTGCGGCGGCGTTGCGACTGCCGTTCCTTCTGTCTTGAAGCTGGTCAGGAACGTCCACAGGATCGGAAAGAAGATCAGCAGACCGATAGCCCAACCGAGGATGGTGAATGTCAGCTTCCGCTGTGTTGTGAMTGAGCGGGCCATGATTCTACCTCTCCAGGTTCTTGCCGATGAGGCGAATGAGGAAGAAAGCGACGATGTTGGCGAGGATCACCGCGACAATACCGCCTGCCGAAGCGCCGCCGACGTCGAACTGCAGAAGCGCCTGCGCATAAATCAGATAGGTAATGTTCGTCGTCTGAAGTCCTGGACCGCCATTGGTCGTCACCAGAATTTCGGCGAAGACGCTGAGCAGGAAGATGGTCTGAATGAGGATGACCACGGTGATGGCGCGCGACATGTGCGGCAGCACCAGGTAGAAAAACCGCGAAAGCGCGCCGGCACCGTCCATTTCCGCAGCCTCGATCTGTTCGCCGTCAAGCGATTGCAAAGCGGTCAGCAGGATCAGCGTGGCGAAAGGCAGCCACTGCCAGGCGACGATGAGAATGATCGAAAACAGCGGCAGCTGGGCGAACCAGTCGATGGGCTGGAACCCGAACGAGCGGGCGATCCACGCGAACAAGCCGTTTACGGGATGCATCAGCATGTTCTTCCACACCAGCGCCGAAACGGTCGGCATGACGAAGAACGGCGCGATGACCAGAAGCCGGACGATGCCCTGACCCCAGAATGGCTGGTCCAGCACGATCGCCAGCAAGATACCGCCAATAACCGTGATCAGCAGGGTGCCGCCGACCAGCATGAGCGTGTTGCCGAGCGCGGTGAAGAATGCCGGGTCAGTGAGAAAGTACTGATAATTGAGAAAGCCGATAAATTCCTCGGTTCCAGGCATCAAAAGATTGTAGCGCAGGAACGAAAAATACAGCGTCATGACAAGCGGCACGATCATCCACAAAAACAGGAGGATGACGGCGGGCGACATCATGAGACGGGCGGTTGCACGTGTCTGAAGCGTAGCCATGGTCAGGGTTCCAATACAGCAATCATCAAAAAGCGAGAATGCAGAAGGAGGCCCGGGCGGATCCTGACATTCGCGTCAGGAAACCGTACGGATGCCTGAGCGGATTCTACTTGATGTAGCCGCCCTTGGTCATCTCGCGAGTCGTGAGCGCTTGCGCACTCTGCAAAGCCTGGTCAACCTTCATCGAGCCGGCAAGCGCCGCCGAAAACTGCTGACCCACGGCTGTGCCGATACCCTGGAACTCGGGAATGGCAACGAATTGGCCACCCGTATAAGGCACCGGCTTGACAGTCGGCTTGGTGGTATTGGCCGCGTTCATCGCATCAAGCGTAATCTTGGCGAAGGGAGCCGCCTTCTCGTATTCAGGATTGGCATAAAGCGACTTGCGTGTGCCCGGAGGAACGTTCGCCCAGCCTTCCTTGCTTGCGACGAGTTCCGTATAGGCCTTGTCGGTTGCCCAGGAGACGAACTTCTGCGCAGCTTCAGCCTTCTTTGTGCCTGCAGGAATACCGAGGTTCCAGGCCCATAGCCAGTTGCCATGGTTTTCGACGCCGCCCGTCGGGAACAGCGCATATCCCACCTTGTCGGCAACCTTGGAGTCCTTCGGGTTGGTCACAAAGGACGCGGCCACCGTCGCATCGATCCAGATACCGCATTTGCCGGTCTGGAACAGCGCGAGGTTTTCATTGAAGCCGTTGGACGATGCGCCGGGAGGGCCGGCTTCCTTCATCAGGTCGACGTAGAAGGTCAGCGCCTTCTTCCATTCAGGCTGGTCGAACTGCGGCTGCCACTTTTCATCGAACCAGCGTCCGCCAAACGAATTCGACATCGCGGTCAGGAGCGCCATGTTCTCGCCCCAGCCGGCCTTGCCGCGCAGGCAGATGCCGTAGGTCTCAGTCGACTTGTCCGTCATCTTCTTCGCCGCATCGGCGATCTCGTCCCAGGTCGGCTTTTCCGAAATCTTGACACCGGCCTTTTCGGCCAGGTCCGTGCGGTACATGACCATCGCGCTTTCGCCATAGAACGGCGAGGCGTAGAGCTTGCCGTCAACGGAGACGGCGGCATCGATAGCCGGCAAAAGGTCAGCCTTGTCGTAATCGGCGCCAAGGCCGTCGAGCGGCAGGAGCCAGCCCTGCTTGGCCCAGATCGGCACTTCGTAGGTTCCGATGGTCATGACGTCGTATTGGCCGCCTTTCGTGGCGATGTCGGTGGTGACGCGCTGACGCAATACGTTTTCTTCGAGCGTCACCCATTCAAGCTGGATGTCCGGATTTTTCTTGGTGAAATCTTCAGTCAATTTCTGCATGCGGACCATGTCGCCATTGTTGACCGTGGCGATGGTCAGCGTTTCCCCATGCGCAAAACTCGACATGGCGAGTACCGACGCCGCGCCGAGCAGAAGCGTTCTTGATAACATTTCATTCCTCCCGAATGTTATGAGCAATTGCTTGTGGTATGGGCAAATACTCACACAATAGCAAAACAAGTCAAGGGCAATTCGTCGTTGCGCTGCAGCAAATGAAAAAAGTCAGCTGGCGAGCAATGCTTCCGCCGTCGCCTCGTCGGTGATCAAGCCATTGATAAGGCTGCCTTTCAGCGCCGCTTCGATACCCGGCAGCTTTTTCGGCCCCTTGGCAATGGCGATGACCATGGCGGTGTCGCGCGAAGGAATATGCGCGCTGGCGACGCGATCGTTGGTCAGGCCCTGGATCGGCACGCCGTTGCGGTCGAAGGCGCGCCCGACGATTTCGCAGACCGCGCCGGCCTGCCTGAGCGCCAGAAGTTCCTGGCGCGAGATGAAGCCATCGATGAAGAGCGGCGCATCGTCCTCGAGGTCGCCGATGCCGACAAAGGCGACAGTCGCCTGCGCCGACAATTCCAGCACCGGGCGGATCATCGCCTGGCTGTGCAGCAATTCGCGCTCTTCCGGCGAAGAGGCAATGACCGGCAGCGGCATCGGAAACGAGCGCGCCTTGATCTTGTCGGCGATATTGAAAATGACGTTGTAGAAAGCCGCCGAACCATCCGGCGCGATATTGCCGGTCAGCGACACCACCTTGTGCTGCGGACATTCGATCGGCGACAGCAGCTCGATCGCCGCCTTCAGCGTGCGGCCGGTGCCGATGCCAAGAACGATCGGCGTTTCCGATTTCAGCCAGCGCGTCATCTCCGCCGCCGCCGCATCGGCAACGCCGAGCGTCGTCGAGGTTGAACCCGGGTCGGTCGGCACCACTTCCGCCATCTTCAGGCCGAAACGCTGCTTCAACTGCTCGGCGAGATCAAGGCAACGGGCGATCGGATGGTCGAGCCGGACCTTGACCAGCCCTTCCGACACGGCGAGCGACACCATGCGCTGCGCCGACTGGCGCGAAATGCCAAGCTTGGCGGCAATCTCATCCTGCGTGTTGCCGGCGACATAATAGAGCCAGCCGGCGCGTGCCGCATCATCGAGCCTGGTCGTGGTAACCTCCGGCTTACTCACTTGTCTGCCCCGCCCTTAAGCGCCTCGCCTTGCTCGTTGCTGGCGGGGACCCCGGTGGCCTTATGCCCGTCCGAGTGGCCGAGATCACGTTCGGGCCAGACGATATCGCGCACCTTTTGCTTCAGGACCTTCGCCTCGGGAAAGCCGCCGTCGCGCTTGCGTTCCCAGATGAGATCCCCGTTCACATGGATCTCGAAGATGCCGCCGGTGCCGGGGATCAGCGCCACCTCGCCAAGATCGGCGCCGAAGGTGGACAGCAGTTCCTGCCCCATCCAGGCGGCGCGCAGCATCCAGCTGCATTGGGTGCAATAGGTGATGGTGATGCGCGGTTTTGTTGTCATGTTTCGTCTTCTAGCATTTCCACACCCGGATGTAAGCTGCCGTCTGGGGCAACCATTGCACGATGGTTCGTGGCAACAATGCGGGACATCGCGACGATCCCACTACGAGCCCGTTCGGCCATCTCGATGGTACCGCAGAGCGGGAACAGTGGAACTGGATAATCGTCGTTCTCCTCCAGCCTTATTCCGGTGCAGCGATGCTTGCGCCGGCATTGCGGGTTCTTGCAGTTCTTGTGGTAGCCATAGATCGTTGCCATTGCCTGAAAAGCCGACAGCGCAACCACCCATCGCCGATGTGCCCGCTTGGTCATCTCCCATTGCGCAGCATATTGCTCATCGGTCTGCTGGGGCCAGCGGGGCGCTCGTTCCAGGGGTACCGGCGCCAATGGATCCGGCATGAACTCGACGAATGGAATCATGTTGTCTGTCGAAGTCTGTTTCTGCTTGCCCATGCTTCGCCTCCTTGCGGTTGTTCCTTGCCACGCCCTCATCCCGAGTCTGGCCATTGAATGGTTGGGAAGACGGGCGGTCGTCGAAGCGCGTCTTTGTAGAATAAAAATGCGATCCGAAGACCGCCCGTCCGGCGTCTTTTGATCCCGCCCGTTCCGCTTGGGAGGCCTCGGCTTTGGGTGAATTGCTTCGCCCGCTGCCGAAAGCCCCTTTCGAAGTGCTCGTCCAGCACACGCCAGTCGTAGTACCGGCAGGGGAACCCTTGGACAGAACTTCTCCGGACAGCGGGTCCGTTACCCGCCATCGGAGGCGCCGATCCTCTCCCCAATTCGAACGGCTCCGGAAGCAGTTCCCGTGGAAAGGACGGGAATAGAATAAGTCAGGTTTGGAGGTGTTGGATAAACAGCCACGATTATTTTTTGAAGTAACTGAAATTATGAGACGAACCCCTCCCCGTCGCTTCGCTCCGTCCCTCCCCACAAGGGGGAGGGTAAGACCGTCGCAACTGTCATCGCTACACACGCGAAACAGGTGACGCTGCAGGATAAAGCGCTGTTACCCTCCCCCTTGTGGGGAGGGACGGAGCGAAGCGACGGGGAGGGGTT
>NZ_JBFUMG010000178.1:0-8550 GCF_054049495.1 Phyllobacterium sp. P5_D12
AAGCAGAAATGGCCTTTTCAAACGGGGAGTACAATCATGAAGGCAAAACTGTTCACACTTATCACCTGTATGATTTTGTTCAGTGCGTCGGCTGTGCCGCATAGCGCCGCCGATGCCATTACCGAGCAGGAAGCGCATTCCATAGGCCTGGACGCCTATGTGTATTTTTATCCGTTGGTGACGATGGACGTCACTCGTAAGCAGGCCACCAACATCGAAGCTGGCAAGGTGATGGGACGTGGTCCGGCCAATGAGTTTACCAACGTGCCGGAATTCCCGACCGCCGATATGCGCGACGTCGTTCGCGTCAATTTCGATACGCTTTACTCAGTCGCCTGGCTCGACATGACCAAGGAGCCGATGATTGTTTCGGTTCCGGACACGAACGGGCGGTTTTATCTGCTGCCAATGCTCGACATGTGGTCGAACGTCTTTGCCTCACCCGGTTGGCGGACGACAGGCACCGCCAAAGCCGATTTTGCTATCGTTCCACCAAAGTGGGAGGGCGGAGGATTACCCGAGGGAACGCAGCGTATAGATGCGCCGACACCCTTTGTCTGGATAATCGGGCGCACCAAGACCGACGGCCCACCGGACTATGATGCGGTCCACAAGATACAGGCCGGCTACAAGGTAACGCCGCTGTCGCAATGGGGCAAAACCCCGGAGCCGGTCAAAGTCACGATCGACCCGGCAGTTGACATGAAGACATCGCCGAAGGCCACTGTGGACGGAATGTCGGCCGGTGAATTTTTCGCGCGAGCCGCAGAGATCCTGAAAATCAATCCGCCCCACCTGACCGATCAGCCCATAATCACCCAGATGAGACGGATCGGCATAGCGCCTGGTCAGAGCTTCGACATTGCCAAGCTCGATCCCGCCGTCGCCAAGGCGCTCGAAGGTGTGCCGGCGGAGGCGAACAAACTGATGGAATGGAAGATGGCGACCCTCGCCCGGGTCGCGAACAATTGGTCGATGAATACCGACACGATGGGTGTCTACGGCAATTACTACCTGAAGCGAGCAATCGTCGCGCAGGTAGGGCTTGGCGCAAACCTTCCTGAAGACGCCATCTACCCGCTCAACCTCGGCGACGAAAAGGGCAACCCGCTGAATGGAGCGAACAATTACACAATTCATTTCGATAAGGCGTCCCTGCCACCAGTCAAGGCGTTCTGGTCCATCACGCTCTATGATTCTGAGGGTTTCCAGGTTGCCAACAGCATCAATCGGTTCGCCGTAAGCAGTTGGATGCCGTTTGAGTACAATGCCGATGGTTCGCTTGATATCCACTTCCAGAACAAGAGCCCCGGCAAGGATAAGGAGGCCAACTGGCTGCCTGCACCAGCGGGACCATTCAACCTGACCATGCGGCTCTATGGGCCGGAAATGGACGCGCTGACAGGGAAATGGAATCCGCCCCCGGCGGTGATGGTGCCGGTGCTGCAACAGCTCATTGCGCAATAGCGCGAAGGTTCTGCTATTAGTCTGGCATGAGTTACGTCCAGCGCATTTTTCGTGATATCCCCGGTCTGTGGCCGGCACTCATGCGCGAGTTGCGCTCGATACATCATCCTGGGCCACGCATGATCGACGAGTTCGAGTGCGTGGTATCCGTCTTGCTCGCGATCGTCTTTGCCCATGCACTTGGGGCTCAGAATGTCGGCTGGGCGGCGTTCAGCGGCTATATGGTCATGCGCTCGCATGTCTCGCAGAGCCTGATGCGCGGGAGTCTGCGTTTGGTCGGGACTGCAGCTGGCGCCGGCGTGGCGCTCCTGGTCGCACCGATGGCCGTTAAGTCACCGGCAGTCATGAGCGTCGCGCTCGCTGTGTTCGGCGGCGTCACCCTCTATTTCGCGCTGGTCGGCCGGCGCAGCTATGCCTGGTTATTCACCGGGCTCACATTCTGCATGATCGTCATCGAAGGTATGAAACATCCAACGGAGAGCGTGCTGCCCTTTGCGCAGTCGCGCCTTCTTGAGATCGTGGCGGGAACTGTCGCTTGCATTCTGGTGAGTGCCGTCTCGACATTTCTCGTTCGGCGCAGGTTGAATGTGCAGGGCAGTGAAACTGCCATGCAGACCGCTATACGGCATTCGCCCCTCTGGCATTCGGGAGCAGTCAGGCACTCGGTCGAGGCAGCGATCGCCCTTGCGTTCATTCCATGGATATGGGTGTGGCTGGGCACCACTTCGCTAGCGCAATCAAGTGTGACAATCATGGCGGTGATGATGATTCCGGTGGCGAACCTTGGCGCAGACCCGCTCAATCCAGTGACCTCCAAACTGTTGTTGCGCTTCGTCGGCTGCAGTGCCGGCGGCCTGTTGGCCATCGCAATTCTTTTCGCAAGTCACCACTCACCAGTGCTCATGACACTGGCCGTATGCCTCGGCGTGCTGGTGGGGCGGCATATCGAAAACGGCAACGCGGCAACCAGCTACATCGGCACACAGTTTGTTTTGGCTTTCCTTGTGGTGCTGGTGCCGGATAGCTATTTGGATGCCGTCGTCGATCCAGGTATTGACCGATTGGCGGGCATCCTGATCGGAATTGTCATTCTTGAGCCGGTATTGATCCTGTCGCACTTTGTGCTCGGTCACGACTCCCGGAAAGTCCCACCGTTGCAAGGGCATGAGCCAACGGAATAACCGACGATCTAGCGGTGCGCTCAGCCTGGCCGGACCGCGCCGTGCGAAACATCAAAGAACTGGGCTCGTCCTTCCAAGCTTCTGAACAGGGCCTTGTCCGTACCGGTCATGAAGGCCTGGCCGCCAAGTTCTTCTATGATGTCAAAAAGCGCCGCCCTTCGGCCCTCATCCAGATGCGCGGCGATCTCGTCCAGAAGAAGGATTGGTGCCATGCCAGCAAGTTCGCCCGTCAACCGCGCATGGGAGAGAATGAGGCCGATGAGCAATGCCTTCTGTTCGCCGGTCGAACAGAGTTCAGCCGGCATTGCCTTTGGCCGATGACGGACGAGCAGGTCAGAGCGATGCGGGCCATCGAGCGTGCGCCCGGCGGCACGATCACGGCTACGCCCGTCATGCAGCGCACGCCGAAACGTTTCTTCCACATCGGTTGCCGCTTCGATGCCGATACGCTGCTCCAACTCGCCTTCGAGCAGGCAATCCGCTTTGGGGAAGGGGGTGTTATCGGGCAAGCGCTCGATCATGCCATTGATCAGGCGCATGAGCTCGGCTCGCGCTGCCGCAATAGCGATGCCAAGCTCGGCCATCGGAGTCTCGATCGCATCGAGCCAGGCATCGCTGCCGCGCTCTTCCGTAAGCAGACGGTTACGGCTGCGCATTGCTTTCTCGTAATCGAGGACGCGCCTGCCGTGCGCCGGGTCAATGGCGAGGACCATACGATCAAGGAAGCGGCGGCGATCAGCGGCTGGGCCTGTGAACAACCCGTCCATGGCTGGAACCAGCCAGAGTATGCGGGAATATTCCAGGAGTTCGTCGGCGCCCGCCGCCGTTACGCCATTTATGCGGACGCGCCGCGCGTTGTCCCCGGACGCATTGCCGGCAAGCCCCGTGCCGACATCGACGGTACCCTCGGCTGTTTCGATGGCGGCGTGAATGGCAAACCCATCGGCCGCATTGGTGCGGGTGACATCGGTATAGGTTGCGCGGCGCAGACCCCGGCCTGGCGACAGGAACGAGATCGCCTCGAGCAAATTGGTCTTGCCCGCACCGTTCTCGCCGGTCAGCACCACATGCGCAGGCGCCAGCCGCAGCGACAGGTTTTCATAGTTGCGGAAATTGGCAAGCTTCAGCCGGCTGATCGAAACGCGGGCCGGTTTGCCCGCGTCCGTATTCGGATCATCGGTCATCGGTATGCTTGGGGGTGCTATACCCGCATTGGCATGAGTACATAAAGCGCATTTTCGTCGCCCGTATCACGCACCAGCGTTGGCGAACCCGCATCGGCCAGCATGAAAATCGCCTCAGATCCCGTCAACTGGGCCGTAATATCGAGCAAATATTTGGCATTGAAGCCGATCTCGATCGGATCTGAGTCATAGTCCGCGGAAAGCTCGTCCGTGGCACTGCCGGAATCAGGATTGTTGACGGTGAGTGTCAACTGGCCATCCGCGATAGTCAATTTGACGGCCCGGCCGCGCTCGCTCGAAATCGTCGAGACGCGATCGACAGCAGAAGCGAAGCTTTGGCGGTCGATTGTCAGCTTCTTGTCATTGCCGGAGGGAATGACGCGCTGGTAATCAGGGAAGGTGCCGTCGATCAACTTGGAGGTGAGGACGACCGAGCCAATCGTGAAGCGGATTTTGGTCTCCGAGAGTTCGACGGTCACGACGATATCCGGATCATCGACAAGTTTTTGCAGTTCAGCGACGGTCTTCCGCGGAATGATGATGCCGGGCATGCCTTCAGCACCTGACGGGGCTTCGAGCTCGGCGCGGGCAAGGCGGTGGCCATCAGTAGCAACGGCACGCAACTTCAGCGCACCCTCGCTCTCGATCGCATGGAGATAGATACCGTTGAGATAATAGCGTGTCTCTTCGGTGGAAATGGCGAATTGCGTCCGGTCGATCAAGCCTTTCAGCGCAGTTGATGGCATGCGGAATGTGTGGGTGAAGGAGCCAGCTGTAAGCTCGGGAAAATCCGATTGCGGCAGACACTGCAGGCGGAAACTCGACCGGCCCGAGGTAACTGCCATGGAATTACCGTCGGTATTGGTTGCAAGCAAGACTTCCGCGCCGTCAGGTAGCTTGCGGACGATATCGTAGAGAAGATGCGCCGGAACCGTTGTCGCGCCAGCCTGGTCAACTTGGGCCGCTGTCGCTTCCGTCACTTCGAGATCGAGGTCGGTCGCCTTGAGGGCGAGGCTTGCGCCGTCAGCGTTCAACAGAACATTCGATAGGATCGGAATGGTGTTACGCCGTTCGACTACACGATGCACATGGTTGAGCGACTTCAGAAGATTGGAACGTTCAAGAGTTACACGCATGATAAACCGGTCTCGCTGACTTCAATTCCAGCCAAAGCACCGCGGGTTTGCCGCACTTTTCTGGGGAGGGAAACGCAATTTTCCCAAGGTCAGGCAAATTGGCAGATATTTACCGCAAAAAGCAAGTCTGCGGCCGGCAACAGTGTGCCATACCGCAGCCTTTCTGTTGATAAACTATTGCGCCTGGTCGTTGATCAAACGCTTGAGCAACTCCAGCTCTTGCGACAATTTCTGGTCCTTGCCGACGATATCCTCGATCTTGCGGACCGCATGAAGAACCGTGGTGTGATCGCGGCCACCGAAGCGGCGGCCAATTTCCGGCAGCGAGCGGGGTGTCAGTGTCTTGGCGAGATACATAGCGATTTGACGGGGTTTAACGATCGTGCGCGTGCGCCGGTTCGATAGAAGGTCCTGCTTTGACACGTTGTAGTGCCGAGCAACGATCCGCTGGATCTCTTCTATGCGGATACGCTTGGCTTCGCCGCCGCGCATCAGATGGCTCAGAAGTTCATCGACGCGATCGACTGACAGATTAGGCTCGAATGTCTGGCGGAAGAGGAGCTGATTGAATGCACCTTCGAGTTCGCGGCCGCTGCCGGTGACGGACTGGGCAACATGATCAAGGATTTCCGGCGAGATGTCGAGCGAATGGTCTTCCGTCTGGGCGGCGACGAGGCGGCGCTTCAGGATTTCGAGGCGCATCGCATAGTCCGGCGAGATCATTTCAAGCGCGACACCGCCTTGAAGACGCGAACGAACCCGTGGATCAAGCGATTCCAGCTCCGACGGCGGGCGATCCGCAGCCACGACGACCTGCTTGGCGCTGTCGAGAAGCGTATTGATGAGATGGCAGAATTCATGCTGGATCGACTTGCCCTGCAGAAACTGCATGTCGTCGATGATCAGCAGATCGATGTCGCGGAGCTGTTCCTTGAACGATAGTGCATTGTTGTCGCGGATGGCGGTTGCAAAGCGCCACATGAAATATTCGGCAGTGAGATACACGACACGGGCACGTTCCGGACGCTTCAACGCTTCGGCGGCAATTGCTTGCAAGAGGTGTGTCTTGCCGAGGCCAACTGAGGCGTGAATGAACAGTGGATTGAAGCGGACGGCGCTGGCGCCTGCGTCAGCAATCGTGCGCGCAGCAGCAAGCGCAACGCGGTTGGGCGTGCCATCAACAAAGGTGTCGAATGTATAGCGCGGATCGAGCGGCGAACCGAAGACGGAATTCTGGGCGCGGTCGACAAAATGCGTAGGCGCTTTCTTGTCCTGCGTGGTGTTGCCAACTGGAAAGACGGGCTTTTCGCGAAGGAGGGCACGGCTGTCGGCGCGCACCGTGGTTTCCGTATCGCAAGCCGGGCGGGTGGCGCGGCTGGCGCTGCGGAAAACGATCTCAACCTTGAGCGTCTGCTCATCTTCTTCACGCCAGAGGGCAGTGATCATGTCGCAGTAGTGATTGTTGATCCACGAACGCAGGAAGGCGGTCGGAACCGACAGGCGAACGATGCTCTTTGATGTCTCATCCAGTTTCAGGCGGCCGAACCAGCTCGAGTAAACCTCGCTTCCGAGTTTCGCTTTCAGCTTGAGCTTGACGCGCTCAAAAATCAGCTCCCCCTGGCTACTGGCCGTGTCCATTTTATCCCCTTCCATATGGAGCGGGACCATGGCTGCCTTTGAGCCGTTTTCCATTATTCCGCTGGTCATTGTCATCGCCTCATCCTGATATTGTCGTTCGGGTCACACGCCCGTATTTTGCAAAATGAATTCCGGCCAACCGCCCCAGTGGTCAGCCCGAACAGTCTAAAAGCTAAAGGGTAGAGGTCTCAGCGATAACGCAGTGCCGGACTGAATAAATCTGGTCCAGAATATGTATAACTACCACGTTCGCATCCCTCTCAATTTAGGCGCAGTAAAACTCTCGCCCGGCTCTCGCCAGCGTCGTCGACTCGCTCTTGTTTTTGAAACAACTCAAATCGCAAGATTTGAGTACTGACAAAATCTACCCGTCACGCAAACAATAACATCTGCGCCCGACCCTACATTTACTAAGCCTGTTAAATGGGTTTTTGCCCACCCCTTCGATGTCTGGACCTTACAAAAACCTTTGCAGGAAGGGCAAGTGCGCCCCAAGGGTTTTTTGATGAATTAAAGGTTAACGATTTTGCATTTTTTTTAACAGTCTTTGAGACAAAGAGGAAAAATCGTTCTGATTCAAAGCCTTTTTTGGGCTGTACATTTTGTTGCAGTGCGGACTCTTGTTGGCAAAAAAAAATATTAAATTATCGCTTGACAGAGGCTGAGGCGAGAGATTCTCCCCGCCCACTACACGGCACAATGACTACCTTCTATAAGTCGTTGAAAACAAAGGCAAATTGATGATTGACGCTTTTTGTCCTAGCAAGTTTGTGACCGCCATATGTCATGGTTTTGATAAGCCACGATCTTTTCCTTGGGAAACGAATTTATTCCCACAGAATCACTCAAAACAAAAAACCCGGCTAACGAGCAGCCGGGTCTTCATATATAAAAATGACACGTTGGATCAGGCCGACATGCTCTTCAGGCGAGCCGACAGGCGGGACACCTTGCGCGAAGCGGTATTCTTGTGAAAGACACCCTTCGATGCAGCACGCATCACTTCCGGTTCAACCGCCTTGAAGGCGATGGAAGCGGCTGCCTGATCACCGCTTGCTACCGCATCTTCGAACTTGCGAAGGAAGGTGCGCACGCGGGAGCGGCGGGACTTGTTTACTTCGGTGCGGGCTTCGATCTTACGCGCCGCTTTTTTGGCCGAAGGAGTGTTGGCCATGTTGCCTCTCTTTTCTGTCAGCTAATCGGCAGCGTTAAAGCGGCCGTCACAAAATAATAGGGCGGCCAAGAGGCCACCGAACGTTGTCGGGCTTATAGATGACGTTTGCTTTTGCGTCAACTTGGAATCTGCGCGATTTTGCCCTTAACGGTTTTTGAAATCCGGCGTGCGTTTTTCCGCAAAGGCGTTCATTCCCTCGCGTTGATCCTCAAGCGCGAACATGGAATGAAACACACGCCGTTCGAACCTCAAGCCTTCTGCGAGCGTCGTTTCATAAGCTCGGTTAATGGTCTCCTTGGTCATCATGACGACGGGCAAGGAGAAAGATGCAATTTTCCCGGCGGCCTTCATGGCTTCGTCGATCAGTTCACCGGCGGGCACCACGCGCGAGACCAATCCGCTGCGTTCTGCCTCGTTGGCATCCATCATGCGCCCGGTCAGGCACATGTCCATGGATTTCGACTTGCCAACAAAACGGGTGAGTCGCTGCGACCCCCCCATGCCAGGCATGACGCCGAGTGTGATTTCCGGCTGACCGAATTTTGCGTTATCGGCGGCAATAATGAAGTCACACATCATCGCGAGCTCGCAGCCGCCCCCGAGCGCATAGCCGGCGACGGCGGCGATCAGCGGCTTGCGCAACCGCGTCACCCGTTCCCATTCGCTGAAATAATCGCCAAGATAGGCGTCGGCGAACTCCAGCGTTTGCATCTCCTTGATATCAGCGCCCGCTGCAAAGGCCTTTTCCGAACCGGTGAGCACTATGGCGC
>NZ_JBFUMG010000179.1:0-8369 GCF_054049495.1 Phyllobacterium sp. P5_D12
CACAACGGCAGTGCGTAGACCCCGCTTCCATCCAGTTACACGAACAACGTTGCGATTAACGACTACCCGTGGGTTGCGGATCCCCATGCGGCTTGCCTTGCTGGCAGCCTGACCCGGAGTGCAAACGCGATATGGGCGATGGCCATAGCGATATTGGACATCGACGAGTGGCGCGGAAGTTGTTCCATGCTGAACCACGATAGGTGAGGCAAAGGCCGGTGCCGCGAACGATGTGTTTGCGCCGAGGATAGCACCGATGCTGATTGCAGCACCGACTGCAAGCAACTTGAGTGAAAGACTAGCCATATGAGCGTTCTCCTGTTTGATTGTCCGGGAATTGGGGGAAGTGTTTTCAGACATTCTGAAAACCGGACAGGCGCCCTTTGTTCCACAGACGATCTGAACAAATCCTCAACGCCTCATTCACACAGCGTTCACTTGGAAATCGCTCAGGATGGCAATTTTTCCCGCATCATATGATCAAAATAGTCTTCGTCCTCTTTCATTTCGTGATCGAACGCGGTGATCTTGCCACGCACCGAGATCCCGGCGTCATGGACTGTTTCGGGGTCCCCTGAAACAAGCGGATGCCACCAATAAAGATCCTTGCCCTCATCGATCAGACGGTAACCACACGTCTCCGGCAACCAATCGACTGTCCGGACGATCTCCGGTGTCAGGAATACGCAATCCGGCACCTTCTTCTTGCGATGTATATAGTCTGAACACTGGCACGTACCAGCGTCCAGCAAGGTGCAAGCCACTGTTGTGAAATAGATTTCTTCTGTGTCCTCGTCTTCCAGCTTGTGCAGACAGCAGCGTCCGCAGCCATCGCACAGGCTCTCCCATTGCGAGCGGTTCAGCTCATCCAGAGTCTTCGTTTTCCAGAACGGTTCTTGAGGCATGCGGCTCAAATACATCCCGGACGCCGCCGCGTCCACGTTTTAAACATGAACGCGGGATGAACAGCGTCTTCACTTGAGATACAGGCTGCCCCTGCAATCCTTCATCCATTGCTAATCGGGATCGCACCGGACAAACGGTTGCCACAAACGGGAACAAGGTTGCGATCACAAACATTTGACGTGTTTCAACGACAAGAAACACGAGACAGGGATGAACATGAAACGGACAGCACTCTTTTTTGCATCGACGGCGATTCTCTTTTCCTCACCGGCGGCAATGGCAGAACAAGCCCCGATCAACCGGCCCTTCATCTCCTCAAACAGCAATGTACCCTCGCGAATGCTGGCGCAGGCGGAAGAGACCGCGCCTCAGGCGGGAGAACCTGTCGAGGAGCTGAAGAAACACAAGGGCGGCGACCACCAGGCAGAAGAAGCAAAGAAACGTGCCGCTGATGAAACAGAAGCCGCAGCGAAGGAACAGCGGAAGGCTGAAGAGCAGGCGAAACATCAGGCCGATCAAGCCGCCAAGGCTGCCGAAAAGGAAAATGAACAGAAGGCCGAAGAGGCCAAGCGCGCTGCAAATGCGGAAGCTGACAAAGCCGCCAAGCAACAGAACGCGATAGAAGAAGAAGCCAAACAGAAAGCCGCACAGGAAGCCAAGTCTGCAAAAGCCGCCGAAAAAGAAGCGGCGCAGGAAGCCGAAAAAGCCAAACGGGCCACCGAAGCCGAATCCAACAAAGCTGCCAAGCAGCAAAAAGCTGTAGAAGAAGACGCGCGAAAGAAGGCAGCGGCAGAGTCCGATGCCGCAAAGGCGGCCGAGAAGCAAACTGCCAAGGAGGCCGAAAAGGTCAAGAAGACGACCGAGCAGGAAGCGGACAAGTCGGCTGAAGCGCAAAAGGCCGCCGAGGAAGAAGCTCGCAAGAAGACTGATAGTGCTCAGAAAGCGGCGGGCAAGCAAACCGATAAAGCCGCCGAAGAGGCGAAGAAAGCAACTGATAAGGCTGCCAAGGAAGCGCCGACAGCTCCCGCACCCGATTCGCCCGCTACGGCTGAACAGCCTTCGCAGGCCGCGCCTGCAGAGCCGACCACCAAGGAAGCCAAGCCTGTCGATCCAACCACCGGCAAAGCTGCGCAGCAGGAAGCTTCGCCTTTACCGGAAAACGCTGCTCCAGCACTTGACAGCGCGAAACGGCCACCTGCTGGCGGGGCCAAACAGGGGCAAACCGCCGAAGGACCTGCGGATCAAAAACCCGTTGCGCAACAGCCTGCCGTCGCAGCGCCAAAGAACGATGCGGATGTTCAACAGGAGCTTGCTCCCGTCAAGATCGAGCCCGTACTCACAGAAAAGGGTACCCGCACCAAAGACCGCAGGCCTGATGAGCGTCCAGGCGATGTACAGGTAGTGAAGAAATTCGGAGACCGGACCGTCGTCAATATCGACAATAACGTCTACGTCGAGAGCTCAGACCGGCCGCGCATGTCACGCGACTCGAAGGACGTCTATTACGAAGACTTGCCTCGTAAACGTACGAGAGAAACCATCGTGCGCGACAATGGAGTGCAGATTGTCACGATCCGCAATCGCTATGGCGATGTGATCCGGCGCTCACGCGTCATGCCGGACGGCCACGAGGTTGTGTTGACATACACGCCCGACTACGACCGCGAGGAACGTCTGGAATGGCGTGATCCRGGTGATGACCTCCCACCGCTCGCGCTCAACATTCCGGTTCGAGATTATATTCTGGACGCGGAAGAGGCGCCTCAGGAAGAGGTGTACGATTTCTTCGAGCGGCCGCCCGTCGAACGGGTCGAACGCATCTATTCGATCGACGAGGTCAAGCGCTCCGCACGCATCCGCGACAAGGTTCGCCGCGTTGATCTCGATACGATCACCTTCCAGTTTGGCTCTGCAGATGTCGGCGAAGACCAGATCAGCCACATTGAAAGCGTTGCAAAGGCAATGGCGCAAATCCTCAAGAAGAATCCCGCCGAGACTTTCCTGATCGAGGGCCACACCGATGCCGTCGGGTCCGACCAGGCAAACCTTGTCCTTTCTGACAGGCGGGCGGAATCGGTTGCCCAGGCTCTGACCAATGTCTTCGATATCCCGCCGGAAAACATGGCTACCCAAGGCTATGGCGAGCAATATCTAAAGATTAAAGCCGACGGCCCGGAACAAGAGAACCGCCGTGTCGCCATTCGACGCATTACACCGCTGGTTGCCCCCGTGGCCAGCAACTAAAACCGGCATTTCCAACGAAAAACCCGGGCTGAGGTCCGGGTTTTTTATGTTTGTTGCTTGAGTTAAGCTCCGTCCTGCTTATTTGATGAGCTAAGCCCGATTGTTCAACCGGACCCTTATTTTATGAAACGTCTTGAAATCTTTGTCGAAAACATCATCCTCGCCTCGCGCTGGCTCCTGGTCGTCTTCTACCTTGGCCTTGCTGCAGCGCTTGCAATCTACGCTTTCTCTTTCGCCGGCAAGCTGGTGGACTTCGTATCCAAAGTCACCACCCTCAATGAAACCGATACTATCCTCAAAATGCTCAGCCTGATCGACGCAGCGCTGGTCGCCAGCCTCGTCGTCATGGTCATCATTTCAGGCTATGAGAATTTCGTCAGCCGCTTTGATCAAGCCGATGAGGTTCACTGGCTTGGAACGATCGATGCGGGATCGCTCAAGATCAAGGTCGCGTCGACCATTGTCGCCATATCGTCGATCCATCTGCTGCAGGTCTTTCTGAACCTGACGCAGTTCAGTACCGAACAGCTGACATGGTTCACCGTGATCCACCTCGCCTTCGTGTTCTCGGCGCTGTTTCTTGCCTATATCGACAAGCTGATGGTGAAGGACAAGGGCGACAAGAAAGCCGAAGAGCCATCGCTCTGAAAGAACTGCATAACAAAAAGCCCGGCACTTGGCCGGGCTTTTTGTTTGTCGTGACTTCAGAAGATCAGCTGTCGAGGAACGAACGCAGCTTTCTGGAGCGGCTCGGATGCTTCAGCTTGCGCAGTGCCTTTGCTTCGATCTGACGAATACGCTCGCGGGTCACCGAGAACTGCTGGCCAACTTCTTCCAGAGTATGGTCGGTGTTCATGCCGATGCCGAAACGCATGCGCAGCACGCGTTCTTCGCGCGGTGTCAATGAAGCCAGAACCCGCGTTGTCGTATCGCGCAAATTGGCCTGGATGGCAGCGTCGATCGGCAGAAGCGCATTCTTGTCCTCGATAAAATCGCCGAGATGCGAATCTTCCTCGTCGCCAACCGGCGTTTCGAGTGAGATCGGTTCCTTGGCGATCTTCAGCACCTTGCGCACTTTCTCAAGCGGCATGGCAAGCTTTTCAGCCAGCTCTTCCGGGGTCGGTTCACGGCCGATTTCATGCAGCATCTGACGCGATGTCCGAACGATCTTGTTGATCGTCTCGATCATATGCACCGGAATACGGATGGTGCGCGCCTGGTCGGCGATCGAACGGGTGATCGCTTGACGAATCCACCAGGTCGCATAGGTCGAGAACTTGTAACCGCGACGGTATTCAAACTTGTCGACCGCCTTCATGAGGCCGATATTGCCCTCCTGGATSAGRTCGAGGAACTGCARRCCGCGGTTGGTATATTTCTTGGCGATGGAAATAACGAGACGCAGGTTTGCCTCGACCATTTCCTTCTTGGCGAGCGCAGCTTCGCGTTCGCCTTTCTGCACCTGATTGACGATACGGCGGAATTCCGAGATCGAAATGGCGGTTTCCTGCGCCATGTTCTGAATTTCCGTACGCAGGTTCTTGATCGTCTCTTTTTCGTTCTTGGTATATTCTTTCCAGCCGCGCGTCGTGAGGTTGGAAACAGCCTTCAACCAGTTCGGATCGAGCTCGTTGCCCTGATATTCCTTGAGGAAGTCCTCGCGACGTACCCCGTAAGATTCGGCCAGACGCAGCAAGCGCCCTTCGTTCTGAACGAGACGCTTGTTGATGTCGTAAAGCTGGGCGACCAGCGCTTCGATACGGTTCTGGTTCAGTGACAGCGACTTGACCGCCTTGATCAGCTGATCCTTGAGTTCCTTGTAGCGGCGCTCCTGGCTCGGCGACAGCGATCCGGAGGCAGCAAGGCGGTTCTCCACCTGCTGATCCTGCAATTTGCGCAGCTTCTTGTAGGTATCGGCAATAACGTCGAGGGTCTCCATGACCTGCGGACGCAGTTCGGCTTCCATCGCGGCAAGCGACAGATTTGCCTCATCATCCTCGTCGTCATCTTCTTCGACGGGCGCGTCACCCCCAACATTGGTGATATCGTCATCGTCGCGGCGACTGCGCATCCGGTCATTGGCCGCAGCAGGCTTTTCTTCCTCGACCCGTTCGATCACCGGAGCCTGTTTGGCTTCGGGACCCGCATAGGTGGTCTCGAGATCGATGATTTCACGCAGCAGAATCTTCGACTCGTTCAGATCCTCGCGCCAGATAATGATCGCCTGGAAGGTCAGCGGGCTTTCGCAAAGACCCGAGATCATGGTTTCGCGACCAGCCTCGATGCGCTTGGCGATGGCAATTTCGCCTTCGCGCGACAACAGCTCGACCGTGCCCATCTCGCGCAGATACATGCGGACGGGATCGTCGGTGCGATCGGTCGGTTCTTTCTTGGTCGTCGTCGGTGCTACGGCAGTGCCAGTCGACTCCGCGAGTTCGCGGGCATCGCTTTCCTCGTCGGCGCTGTTGTCTGTTTCTTCAGCGTCAGCGTCCTGCTCGTCATCTTCGACAACGTTGATGCCCATGTCACTCAGCATGGCCATGGTGTCTTCGATCTGTTCGGAAGTGACCTCTTCGGATGGCAGAACTGCATTGAGCTCGTCCATCGTCACATAGCCGCGTTTTTTCGCGAGCTTGATCATCTTCTTGACAGCGTCATCGGAAAGGTCGAGAAGCGGTCCGTCTGGCGCGCCTTCGCGCTCGACTTCTACTTCTTCGTTTTCCTTTGCCTTCGTTGCCATATTCTATATCTCCAAGCGGTGTTCGCTTTGTTCCCCTGATGGGCGCTTTGTTTTATGCATGAAAACAACGAGCGCGGCAGCGCACCGGTTCCCCTACATCATCAAGGTATAAATGATCGACTAGCCGAAATCCTGTTAATGGCGGATTAACCTTGTTATTCCGTCACGCTACATATCTGCCGAATTTGCCAGTTTTTTTGCTTTACCCGCAAACGTCGGCGAAATATCTTTAATTCGCGCACTCTGATTCCGTCATTATTGACCCACGTCAACCCCGACTCAACTGATTCGTAGGAAAAAAGCGAATCAATTCGGTCAAAACCCCTTGCCCGATCGCCCTGACGGTATTCCGAACCCTTCGATCAGCGCTTCAGTTGCCTGCGCATTGCGAATATCGTTCTGAATATCCAGGAGCCGGTTAAGGTTTTCATCGGTGGCTTCGCTCGCCAAGGCGGTTTCAGCTACTTTCAGCTCTTTATGTAGTGTGCTTGCGCGTTGATGCAAGTGAATCGCCTGCTTTAGCGCCTCCAAAGCGTCTTCTTCTGCCGCTTCCGCCGTCGCGGTCCACATGCGCGCACGCCGCGTCAATGCTTCCAGCGCTTCAATCAAGGCGCCATGATTGGTATCGACCATCGCCTTGCGCATCTCTGTCCCGTTGGCGACATGATGCTCGGCCATCGCATTGAGCATGGCGGCATGAAAGCGCTTGAGGTCCGGATGGCTGAATTCAAGCCGCACCACGGTTTCGAAATCCTCCTCGATCAACCGCGGGTGATTGAACAACGTCATCAGGATAGCGGTCTCGCGCAAGGGAGGCGCTGCCGATGTGGTCTTCACCAAAACGGAACGCGCCAGACTGTCCGAAACCGCAAAACGGCCAGTGGCTGCGCCCCTGCCCCGTTGGCCGTAACCATTCTGCTGGCCGAAACTGTTCTGGTTGTTACCGCGTGGGTTATTGTTGCTGCGCTGGTTCGAACCGAAGAACTGCTGGATACGCTCACGCACATCCTGCGCATAGTGGCGGCGCACATTCTCGTCGCCGATCAGCGCCGTCATCTGTTTAAGGCGTGCTTCAAGTTCGGCGCGCCGCTCCGGCGTGTCGAAGACGCCGCTCGCCGTTTCGCGCGTCCACAGCATGTCTGCCAGCGGTCGCGCATCATTGAGTACAGCCTGGAAAGCTTGCGGGCCGGAGCTCTTGACCAGATCGTCAGGGTCCTTGCCTTCTGGCAGCACAGCAAAACGTAAGGAGAAGCCGGGCTTCAACACGGGCAGCGCCAGATCGATTGCGCGGTGCGCAGCCTTGATGCCCGCATTATCGCCATCGAAACAAAGTATGGGCTCTGGCGACATGCGCCAGAGGAGATCGAGCTGATCTTCCGTCAAGGCGGTCCCGAGCGGCGCGACGGTGTGGGTGAAACCGGCCTGCGCCAGGGCAATCACATCCATATAGCCTTCGACGGCAATGACAGCCTTTGCCGGTTGACCAGCTTGCGGTTGCGCCGCCTTTCTGGCTCGCAAGGCGTTGAAGAGAATTTTGCCCTTATGGAAAAGCTCGGTCTCGTTGGAATTCATGTATTTCGCGATGGCATTGGGCGCCAGCGCCCGCCCGCCAAAGGCAATGATACGGCCCCGCAAGTCCTCGATCGGAAACATGATGCGATCACGGAACCGATCAAACGACACCGGCTTGTCATCGCCATAGACCACCAGCCCACAAGCCTCGATCTGCTCCTTGGTGGCGTTCTTCGATGCCAGGTGTTCCTTCAGCGCGTTACGGCTCTCGGGCGCATAACCCAGACGATAGGAATGCTGCGTCGCGGCGCTCAGGCCCCGCTCTCGCAGATAAGCACGGGCCTTTGCTCCGCCCGCCGCCTGCAGCTGCTCCTCGAAGAACTTGGTCGCCATCTCCATGACGTCGTAAAGCGTGGCACGTTTCGCCTCGCGTATTTCCATTTCAGCGTCGCGCGCTGGCATCGGCACGCCGGCCATGTCGGCAACGCGCTGCACGGCCTCGGGGAAACTCAACCCCTCGAGCTCTGTCAAAAAACGGAAATGATCACCAGTAACGCCGCAGCCGAAACAATGGTAGCGGCCCTTGCGGTCCTCGCAGTGGAAGCTCGGCGATTTTTCGCCATGAAACGGACAGCAAGCCCAGAAATCACCCTTCGGCGCGTTGGTCTTTTTCCGGTCGAACGAAACGCGCGTCCCGATCACGCTGGAGATCGGTACACGCTCCCTGATCTCATCGAGAAAGGACGGCGGAAATCGCATGCGGCTCTTCGTTCTTCAAAATTGGCGCTTCGGAAAGTCAGTTTGGCAGCCTGGAACTCTATCTATCAGGCTCGAACGATATTGCATTAAATAAGAACGCGGCGGAAGTCCGGCAAGCCCGTCATCCCCTGTTCATCGCGTAGAATCGCTTCTCGACGGACTCCGAGCTTTTACAAGCCGGCAAACGACTATTTGCCTGATAAAAAAC
>NZ_JBFUMG010000180.1:0-8353 GCF_054049495.1 Phyllobacterium sp. P5_D12
AGACACGAGCGAGCCGTGTCTCTTCGGCCGATCGAGCTGCGTAGACTCGCTCGGATGCCTATTTCACCGGCGTCGCGTCAGCAAGCCGCGTATAGTTGGCTGGATTGGTCCGGGCGTCGTTGAACGCGCGCGTCTTGATTGGCAAGACAAAGATTGCGGCTGTCAACAAGGCGGTGGCTGCTATGGAAAGGCGGCGTTCCATACGTGAAGTAATGATCATGCGCTTTCTCTCCTCAGTGAAAGTTCGCCCGCAACGGGCGGGAAATAATGTCCTCAATTGCGGATTTCGGGATCGGCAAGAGCATCTGATCCATCTCGGCCAGCGTTTCGGCAAAACCGATCGCTGCATTCTCCACTTCCTCATGGCGCGAGGGACATGCCATGGCATTGAGGCAGGTTCGTGCCGCAACCATGTCGCAATTTTGTATCCCCGCGATAAGCCCCAAAGTCATGCATTCCTCCCGGCAGACATGGTGTGAACCAAATGGGAAAGTCTTGAGCGGGCACAATGCGCAGTGGCGCAGGGTCCGGATGAAGAAC
The DNA here is from genome assembly GCF_054049495.1 of Phyllobacterium sp. P5_D12. Classification (NCBI taxonomy): domain Bacteria; kingdom Pseudomonadati; phylum Pseudomonadota; class Alphaproteobacteria; order Hyphomicrobiales; family Phyllobacteriaceae; genus Phyllobacterium; species Phyllobacterium sp. P5_D12. Next base: position 541 of record NZ_JBFUMG010000180.1, read on the forward strand.
GACAGCTCGGATAGAGCGCGGTTGCCGTTGCGCGTACCGAGAAGCTCGCTATAGAGCCCATAGGCCATTTCCCACGCGATGACGGAGCCGGTTTCGAAACCGGCCGTCCAACGCCGGTAACCTTCGAGCACCAGCTTTTCCGGTGTGCGATCGAAATAGCAACCCGCATTATTGCCGGCTTCAGATATGCGCGGGTACATCGCTGCTCCCATCCTGCTCGTTATTGCGGATCAGGGCGAGGGGGCCACTGCGATGACCGCGGATGACCAGCTGCCTCTGGCTGTTACGTCCAGGGACAGAAGACAGTTGCTGATGATTCAGCAGGGAGACCACGCGCAGGCGTGGCAGAAAAAGACCTATCATAGGGTCCTCCAATCGAAAGGGTTCAAGGCCCAGACATCAAAGGGATGTGCTTTTGCACTTTCCGCATAAAGGCTTCTGAAAATCTCAATGTCAAATACTAAATCTTCAAAACCTATAAAAATATCAATAGGTTAGAATAATTCTAGGAAATTATGAGTTTTTTAGTATACAAATGTTCGGATCAACCCGCGAAGAGCATATTTATCCTCTTCCGGACCGGGGACCGGAAGAGGATAGCAGGCGCATGTTTTATCCGGCGATCAGCAGCCGAAGCTTTTTCAACGCAACGTCCGGGCTTTCCTTGTAGTCGATCGTGCTTTTTAACCGCCCGTCGCGATCAAGCAGCATCACCGAAGCAGTATGGTCCATGGTGTAGTCGCCGTTTTCGGTTGGCACCTTCTTCGCATAAATCTTCCAGCCCTTGAGGAGCTTCTCGACTTCCTGCGGATTGCCAGTGATGCCGGTGATCCGGTCGGTGAAAGCCGATGTATAGCCCTTCATGACGTCGGGAGTGTCGCGCTCCGGATCGACGGAAATGAAGAAGACGCGCAGGTCTTTGCCTTCATCGCCAAGCGTCTTCAGCCATCCGGCCATTTCGAAGAGGGTTGTCGGACATACCTCGGGGCAATGGGTGAAACCAAAGAACAGTGCTGTTGGATGGCCCTTGAAGGCCGCGTCGGTAATCGGAGCGTTGTTCTGGTCGACGAGATTGAACGGGACGCCGAGCTGCACAGCCTGCGCATTGCCGCCATTTCGCGCGTTGATGTAAGTGAAAACCAGGAAGCCGCACAATACAGCGATCAGCGCCCATAATGCATAGCGCAAGAGACGGAAATTCATCAATTGTGCTCCATGCTTGTTGCGCCTGCAGGCCCGACCATGAACTGGACGTCGACCTTGCCGGCTTTGGCAAAATCGAGCGTAACAGGTACCATATCACCCTCTTTCAGGGGTGCTGAAAGGTCGATCAACATCAAATGCGTGCCTCCAGGAGAGAGTTCGGCGCTGCCGCCAGCCGGTATCTCAAGTCCGTCCTTCAGCTTGCGCATTTGCATGACGTTGCCGTCCATCTTCATTTCATGCACCTCGACGCGGGCAGCAACAGGACTGGAACCGCCAAGGAGCTGGTCGGGTTCTTTTGCTTGATTTTCAATTTTGATATAGCCGCCGCCGACTTTCGCCCCGGGCAGGGTGGCGCGGGTAAAGGCACCGCTCAAGATCAGATCCCCAGCTTTTACGGGCTCCATGGAGTTGTCTTCGCTCATGGTGGCGCCCTGCGTCATCTTGGAATGATCGTGCGCCTGAGCAGACGAGATTGATGCAAATACCAGTGCGACGGCGGCAATTCTGGAAATAGATTTCATGAGGCGTCTCCAATTCAGATTTCTTATGAGAATACACGTTGCAAAGGCGAAGGGATGCGCGTGATCAACTGGTCGAGGATCAGCATGCCGAGAATTGCGAACCCGGTCAGCGGAAAGGCGATGCCGAATACCAGTAGAACCAAGGTAAATACTGCAAAGGCACTTTTCTGCGAGGGCATGGGTGGCACGCCGAGCCGTCCTGAAGGACGCCGCTTCCACCACATGATTACGGCGGAAACCGAGGCGAGGATGATCGCAAGACATGTCGCCAGCATGGCGAGCTGGTTGGCAAGACCCCAATACTGGCCCTGATGCACGCCGATCCCAAATTCAATCGCCTTGGCTCCAACTCCATAATCGGAAAACTTAAAATCAACCAATGGGTTACCACTATACTGGTCGAAGTGGATTGTCCGCTGCTTGGCAATGTCGTCGGGGAAGACGGCTGCGGTATAAACCCCCTTCTTGCCGGCGGGCAGCGAGACTTCAAAGCCTGGCGTCATGCCCGCTGCCGCCGCGGAGGCGACGATCCGGTCAAGCCCGACAGGCGTTCCGCCTGGCGTCGACACTGGCACAGGMGCATTCTCGATGGTCCATCCGGAATTGCCAAGCACTTGTTTTGTCTGAAGTTTTGAAACCGGCACGTTGTCCCAGAGCTGAGTGGGATAGCCAAGTCCATAGTCGGCCAACGTCGTGTTCAGCTTGTCACCCCAATAGCCCGACCACGGCATGCCGGATATCGCAAGGAAGAAGATCAATGCGCCGGCACCTGCGCCGGTCACGGCATGCAGATCCCGCCAGAACACGCGTTTGTCCGGAGTTCCGCGAACAGTGACGACACCACCAGTCTGTTTGCGCGGCCACCACAGATAAAAGCCGGTAATTACAAGGACTAACGCAAGGCCGCCTACGGCTTCGACGATGCGGTTGAAGGCAAGGCCGAAATATTCAAGACTGTGAATTTTCTTGACGACCCAGGTGAATTCTTCCTTTTCGCCGACCTTGCCAAGGACCGCGCCGCTATAGGGATCRACGAAGACCCGAACGTTTCCATTGGGGGTACCGACGGTGACTTTTGCCGATTGTGTTGGAGTGCCAGGTGATTGATATCGCAGCACTTTTGATCCAGGCACCGCCGCTTTCGCGTTGTCTGTCAGGAGCGAAGGGGCAAGCGATTCGCTCCGCGGCTGAACCACGTTGCGATAGGCGAAGACGGTATTGTCGATCTCGTCCTTGAACAGATAGAGGCTGCCGGTGATGGCGAGATTGAGCATGAAAGGGATGACCAGAAGGCCGGCGAAAAAATGCCAGCGCCAGATGGCGCGGTAGAGTGAAAGGCTGAGATAATAAGGCTTCCCGGAAGCCATGCTTGAGACGGTCATATGTGTTCCAGTCGTCTGACAGCAAGGGTAACGGCACCGCCGGAGCAGGCCGCCGCGACGCGCCATCGAGGGCGCATTTTATGTCAGACGAGGGGAGGAGCTTGCGGAGGAGCCGATGGCGGGAAGAGGCTGCGCGCGATCCGAACCGCTTCCCGTTTTATCGCAAGTGATTGAACCGGCTCGTTTTTCAAGCCTGATGCCATGGGCGGAACCGGCAGAACGACGGATGCCGAGAGGCGGCAGGCCTCGCAGCCGTTGCCGTGCCAGGCGCTCTTGTGTGCACCTTGATCCACCTGGTTGTCGAGGCAGAGAACGGGCACTGAGCCGTCCGGCAAGGTATAGGCGGCCAGGTCGATATCATTGGCTGGAGAGGCTGAAATGGGCTGGTGCGCGAAGGCAACGAATACGAGCGCCAGTGCGCAAAGCATGCGCACCGCCAATCGCCAGTCGTTCCGAATAGTGCGCATTACCGCCTCATTTTCACTTCGCAATCTAGATACAGGAGCCAGATCTGAAAATCCATGCGGCAAAGAGGAATGCAGCTGAGCACACCCAAATTTCCCGTGATGGTGGAAAATCTTGCGCCAGATTCGATGATTCTTGTGTCAGTTTCGGCAACGCTTGCATGAGTTTTGCCTATTCTTGCGCAAAGAATGTTTCGGTTCAGATCAGCATGCTTCCAAAACCAAATTTAGGCGGGATCGCGGCGCGGCACGTCACCCTTCGGACTGAAATGGGCGACCAGCCGATAGGTTTCACCCGGGTAAAACATCCGCACGGCGGTGATCGGCCTTTTGCCTCTCCATGTCGATCGTTCGACCTGCAAACAGGCCGAGCCTTCCTTCACGTCCAAACGAGTGGCAAGCATGGAATCCGCGTTGAATGCGCTGATCCGGTTCTCCGCCTCCGACCATGGCACATGACCGCGCAGCCAGGTTCCAGGAGGTTCGTCGGCAAAGGAGATATCGGCGGCTTCCGGCACGCTGGCAAGATCGATCAGGCGGTCCTCAAACGCATGGACACGGCGGCCGGCAAAGTGACGGCAGGAAATTGCCAGGACCTGACGCGGGCTTTGCACATTGAGGCGTTCCATATCGGCCGGAGTCGAGCGGCGCTGCTGCAGTGAGATCACCTCAAGTCTGTAGACCTGCCCTATGGCCTCGACCTCGGCACGCACGTCGGGAATTTCGATGACGGCCGATTGCGACAGCGGCTGCGAAACGAAGCTTCCCGCCTTGCGGCGGCGCTCGATGAGCCCGGAAGCGGCAAGCGCCGACAGAGCCTTGTTCACCGTCATCCGCGCACAACCGTAGGTTTCCATCAATTCGCGTTCCATCGGAATGCGAAAACCGGGAGCCCATTCGCCGAGCAGGATCCGCTGTTCGATGTCATGGCGGATACGGGCGGAGAGCTGGCCCTTCGGCGTATCGGTAATGGGGTTTTCCACCTGATCCAACGCGACCTCTTATTCGGGCGATAGAGTTTGCGACAGGTGAACGATGATGGCCTCTCCCGACCCGCCAACGGAAATCTCCAGGGTATCAGCCGAAGCATCAATCAACGCAGCGTCATGCGCGTCAAGCACTGACGACTCATCAAGGGTGATCTGGCCACTGCGGCAGAAGATGATGCAGGCATCCGCAGCGACGGGCAGAAGCTGTGTCCCATTGATGGACAGATTGTCGACGCTGTGAGTCCAGCGCCCCCACCGTGTCATGACATTGAAATCGACGACTGGTCCAGCAATCAACTTTGCCGATGCAGCCACGTCTCCCGGGAATGGATGAGGCTTGCCTGCTGGCGTCAATCGCACCGGTGTTTCGCCCTCGACGGTAAGTTCCAGTCCCTCGCCGCTGAGCACGGTCAGCGTGCGGTCGACGCCCTCAAACCGCGAAAATGGTCCATCGGCAGCAACAATCGCCATGCTGATGCGCCAGTCGAAATCGGCGACAGATGCGAGTGGAGGAGTGATGGCAATCTCGGTGGTGACGCCGCCGCCATTCTTCCACGGCATTTGCCGGTGATCGCTGGCCCGGAGTATTTTCATTAGCCGAGAATGCCCGGCAGGTTGAGGCCCTTTTCCTTCGCGCATTCTATGGCGATCTCGTAGCCCGCATCGGCGTGGCGCATGACGCCGGTTGCCGGATCGTTCCAGAGAACGCGTTTGATGCGTTCCGCCGCGTCGTCGGTCCCGTCGCAGCAAATCACCATGCCGGAGTGCTGGGAAAAGCCCATGCCGACCCCGCCGCCATGATGCAGGGAGACCCATGTCGCACCGGACGCGGTGTTGAGTAGCGCATTCAACAGCGGCCAGTCGGAAACCGCATCGGAGCCATCTTTCATGGCTTCCGTTTCGCGGTTCGGCGAGGCGACCGAACCTGAATCGAGATGATCGCGGCCGATGACAATCGGAGCCTTCAACTCACCGCTGCGCACCATCTCGTTGAAGGCGAGTCCGAGCCGGTCGCGGTCGCCGAGACCGACCCAGCATATGCGCGCCGGCAGACCCTGAAACGCGATGCGCTCCCGCGCCATGTCGAGCCAGTTGTGCAGATGCGTGTTGCCCGGCGTCAGTTCCTTCACCTTGGCGTCGGTCTTGTAAATGTCTTCCGGATCGCCCGACAACGCCGCCCAGCGAAACGGCCCGATGCCCCGGCAGAACAGAGGACGGATATAGGCGGGGACGAAGCCGGGGAAGGCAAAGGCGTTCTCGAGACCCTCGTCCTTGGCGACCTGGCGGATGTTATTGCCATAATCGAGTGTCGGGATGCCGCGATCCCAGAAGGCGATCATGGCTTCGACATGTTCGCGCATCGAAGCACGCGCGGCTTTTTCGACGGTTTTCGGGTCGGTTTCGCGCTTCTGGCGCCATTCGGCCAAGGTCCAGCCTTTCGGCAGATAGCCATTGATCGGATCATGGGCCGAGGTCTGGTCGGTGACAATATCCGGGCGCACATTGCGCCGGACGAGTTCGGGCAGGATATCGGCGGCATTGCCGAGCAGACCGACCGATTTGGCTTCGCCCGCCTTGGTCCAGCGCTCGATCATTTCGAGCGCTTCATCGAGTGTTTCGGCCTTGGCGTCCACATATCGGGTGCGCAGACGGAAATCGATCGAGTCCGGGTTGCACTCGACGGCGAGACAGCAGGCACCGGCCATGACGGCAGCCAGCGGCTGTGCCCCGCCCATGCCGCCAAGTCCGCCGGTCAATATCCACTTGCCTTTGAGATTGCCGTTATAGTGCTGGCGCCCGGCTTCGACGAAGGTTTCATAGGTACCCTGCACGATGCCTTGCGTGCCGATATAGATCCACGAGCCGGCGGTCATCTGGCCGTACATGGCGAGACCCTTCTTATCGAGCTCGTTGAAATGATCCCAGGTTGCCCAGTGCGGCACGAGATTGGAATTGGCGATCAGCACCCGCGGCGCGTTGGCGTGGGTCTTGAACACACCGACCGGCTTGCCGGACTGGACAAGCAGCGTTTCATCCTCGTTCAGGGTTTTGAGGGTGGAAACGATCTTGTCGAAATCGTCCCATGTGCGGGCTGCACGACCGATGCCACCATAGACCACGAGCTCGTTGGGATTTTCCGCGACATCGGGATCGAGATTGTTCATCAGCATGCGCAGCGGCGCTTCGGTCATCCAGGACTTAGTGTTCAGCTTGTCGCCGCGCGGAGCGCGCACTTCGCGGATATTGTGCCTCGGATTGCTCATTATTTGCTCCCCAGCTTGATCGCGGTCTGTCGGATGATTTCGAGAATGTCTTTGAGATGTTTGCGCAGCCGCTCGGCCTTGGCCTCGTCATAGGCGAAAGGCGGCGCTTCCTTCGTCAGATGCGAGGACTGCGTCAGTTCCATCTGGATGGCGTGGATGCCGAGCTTTGGCTGGCCATAATGCCGCGTCGTCCAGCCACCCTTGAACCGGCCGTTTATCACGGCGTCATAGCCCCGCGCCGCAAATGCGATCCGGCCGACTGCCGAGGCGATTTCCGGGGAACAGCTGTTGCCCTCATTGGTGCCGATGTTGAAATCCGGTAGCTTGCCCTGGAAGAGAAACGGGATATGCGAACGTATGGAATGGCAGTCGTACAGAACGACGAGGCCATGGGCTTCGTGCACGCGCTCGATCTCCTTGGCCAGTGCCACATGGTAAGGGCTGTGGAACTGTTTCAGCCGGTATTCGATGTCCGCCGCCGTCGGCTTCTCGCCATCGCGCCAAATCGGTTTGCCGTCGAAATCGGTATCGGGAATGAGACTGGTGGTATTCTGGCCGGGATAAAGACTGACGCCTGAGGGATCACGATTGGCATCGATGACGTAGCGATGAAAGGTGGCACGGACAGTCGTGACCTCCGGCAGCAAGCCATCATACAGCTTGTCGATGTGCCAGTCCGTATCGGTGAGCATCTGGCCAGTTTCGTTGAGCCGTGCGCGAATGTCGTCCGGCACCTCGGTTCCCGTGTGCGGAAAGCCGAGAATAATCGGGGATGATCCCTGTTTGACGTCAACGGCGTTCATAATTGTGTATCCAGATTGTTGTTGGCTGAACTTATGTCATTCGGAAATCTGCCAGAATGGAGCAAACGGTGCTGCCTTTGCCCTCCCCCTTGTGGGGAGGGTGGCTGCAAAGCAGCCGGGAGGGGACTTGCTTCATTTAGAAAAACCCCTCCCCGTCGCTTCGCTCCGTCCCTCCCCACAAGGG
>NZ_JBFUMG010000181.1:0-8351 GCF_054049495.1 Phyllobacterium sp. P5_D12
CCAATCCAACAGTGCACCAACAGGTTCTTTCACAGATTATGTTGGCGAACCTTCTCGACAATCAGCAGAGTTACGAGTTACTAGCAGACGGAACGTCACGCCGGATCACACCTGCTGACGGGGAAGAAGCTTTTAACGCACAGGAATATTTCATGACAAATCCCAGCCTTTCAGGCCGTGGCAAGTCGCTGAAGTCTTCAGCACCGCGATTGATTGCGCATCGCAAGCGGTCAAAGAGAAATAAGGCTGCATGATATCGGCTGCACAAGGACGCGTGCAGGGGCGTCAACCAGCTGCTGTCATCGATATCGGTTCGAACTCTGTACGTTTGGTGGTGTATGAAGGCGTAAACCGGTCTCCCACCGTTCTATTCAATGAGAAGATACTCTGCGGCCTCGGCAAGGGGCTGGCGAAAACCGGCAAGCTGAATGCGAAGGCAGTACAAAGCGCGCTGCGTGCTTTGCGTCGTTTTCGCGCGCTGGCCGATCAGGCCGGGGCAGTTTCACTCGACGTTCTCGCGACAGCTGCAGCGCGCGAGGCCGAGAACGGCTCACAATTCATCCGGGAAGCCGAAGCGTTGCTCAAGGAGCCGATAAAGGTACTTTCGGGCAGGGAAGAGGCTTATTTCTCCGCGCTTGGCATTATTTCTGGCTTCCATGATCCGGACGGCATTGCCGGCGATCTTGGCGGCGGCAGTCTGGAACTTGTCGATATCAAGGGCAGTCAGATCGGCGATGGCATCACCCTGCCGCTCGGCGGTCTGCGCCTGCAGGATATGTCCGACGGCGATTTGAACAAAGCCTCGGAACTTGCAAGGAAACATCTCGCCTCGGCAAAGCTGCTCGGCAATGGCAAGGGCAGGGCTTTTTATGCGGTTGGCGGCACATGGCGAAATCTCGCCAAGCTGCACATGAGCGCAAAGCACTACCCGCTTCACGTCATGCATCATTATGAGATCCCGTTCGATGAAGCCCAACGCTTCCTCAAGCTCGTTGCGGCGGGCGATCTCGATTATATGCGCGGCATCGAGGACGTTTCCAAAAACCGCCGTTCGCTCCTGTCCTACGGTGCCATAGCCCTTCTCGAAACCATCCGGTTGATGCGGCCTTCCAAGGTCGTCTTCTCGGCGATTGGCGTGCGCGAGGGTTTTCTCTACTCGCTCCTGTCGGAGAGCGATCGATTGGAGGACCCGCTCATCTCGGCAGCAGAAGAACTGGCGGTCTTACGCGCCCGGTCGCCGGCCTATGCGCGGGAGCTGGCGGAGTGGAGTGGCGAGGCGTTTGCCGCTCTCGGCTATGAAGAAACCGAGGATGAAAAACGCTATCGTCGCGCCGCCTGTCTGGTTGCGGATATCAGCTGGCGCGCACATCCGGATTATCGCGGAAACCAGGCGCTGAACATGATTTCAAATGCCTCCTTCATCGGCATCGATCATCCCGGACGCGCCTATATTGCGCTCGCCAATTTCTTCCGGCACGAGGGCGTTTCCAATAGTGTTGCCGACCCGGAACTTGCTGCCATAGCTACGCCCCGATTGCTGGAATATTCGAAGATTCTCGCCGGGATCATGCGTATCACCTATCCATTTTCCGCATCCATGGCGGGCGTGGTCCCGAAGCTTTCCTGGAGGTCCACAGCCGAGGGCCTCGATCTTGTGGTCGACAAGAGCAAGGCTGACCTGATCGGCGACGTAACGGAGGGCCGCCTGCAACATCTGGCAAGGCTGACCGGCAAGAATATCAGGATGGTTATCAGCTAAAACGCTGAGGATGCGCTGCGGTCAGGCGGCGATGCCCAGCACGCCCGTGAAGAGCGCACGGCCGTCGGTGCCGCCATGAGCCGCTTCGATCAGGTTTTCCGGATGTGGCATCAGCCCTAGCACGTTACCATTCTTGTTGATGATACCTGCGATGTCGTTCATCGAGCCGTTCGGGTTGGTGCCCTCGGCATAACGGAACACCACCTGGCCATCGCCTTCGATGCGCGCCAGCGTCTCGGCGTCCGCAAAATAGTTGCCATCATGATGCGCGACAGGGCACTGGATGATCTGACCATGCGAATAGCCGCGGGTGAACGGCGTATTGGCATTGGTGACTTCGAGTTTCACCTGGCGGCAAACGAATTTCAGCGAGGCATTGCGCATCAGCGCACCGGGCAGGAGACCGGCTTCCACGAGAATCTGGAAGCCGTTGCATACGCCCATCACCATGACGCCTTTGTTGGCCTTCTCGCGGATCGCTTCCATCACGGGCATGCGCGCGGCGATGGCGCCGCAGCGCAGATAATCGCCATAGGAAAAGCCGCCGGGGATGACGATCAGATCGACATCGGGAATTTCCGTGTCCGTCTGCCACACCGTATGCGGTGCAACGCCGGAAATCTTCGTCAACGCCGCAATCATGTCGCGGTCGCGGTTAAGGCCGGGAAGGAGTACGACTGCTGATTTCATGGGTGCGGTTCAAACCTTGCTTGTGCTTCTGCGAATTCCCGAAGGTCGAGACGATTTTCAATGCGTTCGAGACGGTCGACGATCTGGCCGACAGTACCGTGCAGATTATTCACGTCGCCCTGCAACATATGAAGATGGTTACGGATGCTAACGTTATCCTGTCGCAACTCCCGCACATTATCCTTTATAGAGGATACGTCCGTCTGCACCTTCCTCAACACTTCGTAAATCAAATCTTCCGTCACTTCGACCATGGCGAATCCTTGAAAAGTCATCAATCAATAGCGAAACTATAGTCCTCGATCACCGTATTGGCGAGGAGCTTTTCGCACATTGCCTTGAGGTTCGCTTCGGCCTTTGCCTTGTCGCTCGTATCAAGTTCGACGTCGAAAACCTTGCCCTGGCGAACCGAGCCGACGCCCTCGAAACCGAGGCTACCGAGAGCACCGACGATCGCCTTGCCCTGCGGGTCAAGAACGCCATTCTTCAAGGTTACAGTGACACGTGCCTTCATCGATCTGTCTTCTCCGGTGTTACTTGACCAATACGGGCCCCGCAGGCCGCGTCGGTTCGTTTTCATTCATGATGCCGAGACGGCGCGCGACTTCCTGATAGGCCTCGATCAGGCCGCCCATATCGCGGCGAAACCGGTCCTTGTCCATCTTCTCGCTCGTCTGCGCGTCCCACAGCCGGGCGCTGTCCGGCGAGAATTCGTCGGCAAGAACGATGCGCATCATTTCGCCTTCGTAAAGCCGGCCGCACTCAATCTTGAAATCGACGAGCTGGATGCCGACGCCTAGAAACAGTCCGCTCAAAAAGTCGTTGATGCGGATGGCGAGCGCCATGATGTCATCGATCTCCTGCGGTGCAGCCCAGCCGAAGGCCGTAATGTGCTCCTCGGAGACCATCGGGTCATCGAGCTCATCGTTCTTGTAGTAGAACTCGATGATCGAGCGGGGCAGCACGGTGCCTTCCTCGATGCCGAGGCGCTTTGCCAGCGAGCCGGCCGCGATATTGCGCACGACGACCTGCAGCGGGATGATCTCGACTTCCTTGATCAGCTGCTCGCGCATGTTCATGCGGCGTATAAAGTGCGTCGGAATGCCCATGCGGTTGAGCTGGGTGAATATATATTCGGAAATGCGGTTGTTGAGGACGCCCTTGCCGTCGATTACTTGGGTTTTCTTGGGGTGAAGCACAGTTGTGTCGTCTTTGAAATGCTGGACGAGTGTGCCTGGTTCTGGTCCTTCGTAAAGGATCTTTGCTTTGCCTTCGTAGACACGGCGGCGACGGTTCATTGCGGATTCTCTGGTATTGGAGTTATCGGTCGGCCTTGGGTCTTGGCCGTCATGTTGGCGCGCTAACTATCGCAAAAGCAAGCATTCTACAATGATCCTTTATGGAGCTCCCCTGTTTTATGGGTTATATGCTGGTTCTACGACAATATGAAACTAGTCGATGCAGGGATGGTCGATTGAGCCTTTTGATTTTGCACGGAATGGTTATATGGGAATCGATAAAGACAAAAACATCGGGACCTGCCTGAAAAACGCCTGATACATGACTGTATTACTAGTTAACGACACAATTTGCGGGAGCAAGAGAGGATGACAATGCAAGATCGCGAAAACGCCTTTGAAAACAAGTATGCGCATGACGCAGAAGTGCGTTTCAGGGCGGAGGCCCGGCGTAACAAGCTTCTCGGGATCTGGGCGGCGGAAAAGCTCGGCAAGGCCGATGAAGCCGCCGAAGCCTATGTGAAAGAGGTCATCAAGGCGGATTTCCAGGAAGCTGGCGACGACGATGTCTTCCGCAAGATCCGTGCGGATTTCGATGCTGCCGGTATCGACACGTCCGACCATCGCATCCGCCGCAAGATGGAAGAGCTGATGATCGAGGCCATACAGCAAATCGAAGGCGCTCCCTGATTTCCTGCCGCCCCTTTAGAACCGCAAAGAAGCCGCCCACCGGGCGGCTTTTTGTCCCTAAGACGCCTCGGCCATTTGGAGATTCCCCGTGGTAGAAACTTCCTCTGCAAAGTTCGACGCAGCCCGTGCCAATGAATATGCTCGACAAAGCCGGATCGCACTCGCAGGCTACGACGCATGCCACGAGCTTACCGCCTGCATGCTGGCTGCACATCTCGGACATGATCGACCGGCTCGAATTCTGGTCGTAGGCGCCGGAGGAACCGCGGGCGAGATCATCGCCTCAGCTAAGCTCGGGCCGAATTGGGATTTTGTCGCAGTCGATCCATCCGCGCCCATGCTGGAGCTTGCACAGAGGAATATTGTCGAAGCCGGCATTCAAACCCGGGTGCAGTGCATGCTGGGCAACGTCTCCGACATATCGGTTCAAGAGCCGTTCGATGCGGCAGTGATGATCGGCGTGCTGCACCATCTGCCGGGCACGCAGATGAAGGCCGATATTCTGAAAGAAGTATCGACACGGCTAAAGCCGGGTGCGCCGTTCGTCGTCGCGGGCAACTATCGCACATATGCATCTCAGCCCGTGCTCATGGCGGCATGGGCCGAGAGGTGGCGGCTGCATGGTGCGAGCTCCTCCGAGATAGAGGCTAAAATGGCAAAGATTCTGCAGGGCGCTGACCCGCCCGCGTCCGAAGAAGCCGTATTCGCGCTCCTGTCGGCTGCGGGTTTCGAAGCACCTTTGCGTTTCTTTTCGAGCCTGTTCTGGGGTGCATGGCTTGCGCAACGCGCTCGGGCGGATTGATCAGCGTCAAATTACGCTGATATGGTTTCGCCCGCCGAGCTTCGCCTCATAGAGCGCAAGGTCAGCGCGGGCGAAAAGGTCTTGTGCCGTATCGTCCGCCCGCAATGCCGTGATCCCAACCGAACATGTATAAGCAAGGTCAGGCCAATCCTGCAAAGGGCGGGCCATTCTGATCCGCTCCAGCACGCGCTCAAGAATGCCGATGCCGGTTTCGAGCGGCGTCTCGGGCAGGATCAGCATGAATTCCTCACCGCCGATCCGTCCGAAACAATCAAGCCGCCGCACAAAACTATGCGCGTGCCGGGCGAAATCCAGCAAAACCTGATCACCCGCCTGATGCCCGTAACGATCGTTGATCGCCTTGAAATGATCGATATCGAGCACCGCAACACAGCCTTTGACGACCCCGTCAGCTGGCAATTCGCGCCTTGTCAGCTCCTCGAGCCGGGTCATGATGAAACGCCGGTTGCCGACGCCGGTCAGCTCGTCCGTCTGCGAAGCGCGCAGTGCGAGATCGCGGTCCTGCCGCAAGCGGCGGTCATTCGTGCGTAATGGCGTAATATCGTTGGCGATGCAGAGCATCCAGCCGTTCTGCTGGACTGTTTCCGTCATCCAGAGCCAGCGGCCATCGACCACATCTGTCTCAAAAGCGCGAAACGGCACCTTTCCCCGGCGCGACTGCGTCGATATCAGCCACTCATCGAAATTTTTGGTTGCGAGGACCGTCCCGAGCCCGGCCTCGAAATTCCGGCGCATCAGGGCACCCCAGGCGACCTCTTCGCCGGGTGCGATATGATATGCCGCCCGCCAGCTCTTGTTGGCATAGCGCAAGACATCATTTTGGTCGTAGAGAGCGATGAGAACCTGGCTTTCATCCTGCGATAGCAGGAGGTTGTAGAGAACTTCGTCTCTTAGCCCAGTCTCTTCTATGAATTTCTGCTCGTTTCCATCATGGAAAACTGTCATCTGCACCATAATTGCTTTGGTGATAGGACTCATATCACCGCTAGTTTACACGATTTCGACCTTACAATCGATTCCGTCACGCATTCGTTCCAAACGTGCTTGGCAAATGAGAATTTCACCATCGCCCTTGACCAGTCTGCTCTCAGCTTCCCATACTCGCGCAAAACACCACACGAGGAATCTCCCATGTCGCTCGCATCGCGTCTGAAATCCGGCGAAATCATTTATTCTGGCTGGTCGCATCTGACCGATCCATTTGCCATGGAGGCACTCGCCCGCACACCGCTGGATGCTGTGCTCTTCGATATGCAGCATGGCCCGCACGATACGGCGAGCGTCGCCGCGCTTACCGGCATCCTGCGCAGCGCCCAAAAGCATGCGCTGGTCCGCATTCCCGTCGGTCGTTTCGACATGGCGAGCCGCGCGCTGGATTTCGGCGTCGAGGGCGTCGTCGCGCCGATGATCAACAGCGTCCACGATGCAAAGCTTTTTGCAGCCGCGATGAAATATCCGCCGCTCGGCGAACGCTCCTGGGGTCAGATGCGCGGACGCCCCGCGAGCTACGGCGCGGGCGGCTCCGGCGGCTATTTGCGCGAGGTGAATGATGAGACGCTCTCCTTCGCCATGATCGAGACCCGCGCCGCCTATGAGGCGCTGGATTACATTCTTGAGGTGGATGGTATCGATGGCGTGTTCGTGGGCCCGTCGGATTTCTCCATAGCCTGGAGCGACGGTCAGGAAGTGGATGCAGCTTCCGAGGCCATCATCGAGCCGTTGATGCAGATCGCGGCGAAGACCAAGGCGGCAGGCAAACTCTGCGCGATCTACGCTGCGACTCCGGCGCTGGCAAAACGCTTCGCTGGTCTCGGCTATACGTATATTCCTCTTTCCGTCGATACGGCCTATCTGACCCTTGGCGTGCAGACATTCCTTGACGCGATCGAGGGGTAGGTCCACGATCACATGCATGTGACAGCTTGTGTGTTGCTGCGGCTCGCGCCTTTCATCAATCTCGGCGAATGAAAAACGTGTCTCCAATCGGCCGCCGAGCATTGTTGATGACGTCTCTCGCCGCCGTCGCATTTGCATCGCGCGGGGCCATGTCCCAGCCCGCCGCCGCCAAGTTGGACAAGGCGACCATCGATACCATCATGGAGGCGGCAAACGGCTTCCCGTCCCTCCATACGCTGATCATCTCGCGGCATGGCGATCTTGAGCTGGAACACGTTTTCCGCGGGCCTGCCGCCGACCGGCCGGTGAATGTGAAATCCGTTTCCAAAACGATTATCGCCACGCTTGTCGGGA
The DNA here is from genome assembly GCF_054049495.1 of Phyllobacterium sp. P5_D12. Taxonomy (NCBI): domain Bacteria; kingdom Pseudomonadati; phylum Pseudomonadota; class Alphaproteobacteria; order Hyphomicrobiales; family Phyllobacteriaceae; genus Phyllobacterium; species Phyllobacterium sp. P5_D12. The sequence goes on from NZ_JBFUMG010000181.1 coordinate 7,451, forward strand.
TTGCTATCGATCGCCGCGTGTTCGAGGGGCTGGATCAACCCATTGCGCCAATGCTCGCAGACAAGTTGCCGCGCGACGCGGATCCCAGATTGCAGGCCGTGACAATTGGCAATCTGTTGTCGATGCAATCGGGTCTCGATCGCACCTCGGGGCCGAATTACGGCCGCTGGGTCGGAAGCAATGATTGGGTCCGCTATGCTCTGTCGCGCGAGTTCGTCGATGAGCCCGGCGGCGGGATGCTCTACTCCACCGGCAACTCCCACCTTCTTTCAGCGCTGCTGACGCGCAAGACCGGACGCTCAACATTGGAGAACGCCAGGGAGTGGCTGGGCAAACTGCTTGAAATCAATATCCCGCCTTGGCCGCGCGATCCGCAAGGCATCTATTTCGGCGGCAACGACATGCTGCTTTCGCCCCGTGCCATGCGCGCATTGGGTGAAATGTTTTTGGCATCCGGTGCAAGCGGCGGCAGGCAGATCGTACCGAAGGCATGGGTCGAGGAATCGTGGAAGCCAAGAACGAGTTCGCCGTTTACAGGCGACGCCTACGGGCTTGGCTGGTTCGTGTCTGACGCCGCAAGTGGCAAGCCGATTTACTACGCCTGGGGCTATGGCGGTCAGATGATCTATGTAGTGCCGCACGTCTCGCTTGTGGTTGTTATGACATCCGACCTTGCAACACCCTCCGGACGATCGGGTTATGTGCGGCAACTGCACGATATGGTGCGCGAGCGTATCGTGCCTGCTGCTGAAGCCCTCGACAGCTAGGCATTTCAGGTTTCGACTGAAATGCACATCCCTCTCCGTCATCCTCGGGCTTGACCCGAGGACCCATTGGGACGCTCAAAATAATAGTGCTGCGTTGGTGTTTCTTCAGAAAGTGTGGGTCMTCGGGTCAAGCC
>NZ_JBFUMG010000182.1:0-8342 GCF_054049495.1 Phyllobacterium sp. P5_D12
GCATATTTATGGCAGACGTGGTTCAGRCACTCTTCGCCTTTGCCGACGCCTGCGCTGCCGCAAGCCGGGCGATCGGAACGCGGAATGGCGAGCAGGAAACATAATCGAGCCCCACCTCCTCGCAGAAGTGGATGGAAGCTGGATCGCCACCATGTTCGCCGCATATGCCGAGCTTGATCCCGGGCCGCGCGGCCCTGCCCTTGTCAGCGCCGATCCGTACCAGTTCGCCAACGCCGTCAATGTCGATCGTTACGAACGGATCCTGCTCGATGATGCCCTTCACCTGATAGCTCATCAGGAAGGATGAGGCGTCATCACGGGAGATACCGAATGTCGTCTGGGTCAAGTCATTGGTACCGAACGAGAAAAACTCGGCAACTTCCGCAATCGAGTGCGCTCGGATGGCGGCACGCGGCAACTCGATCATTGTTCCGACCAGATAGTTGATCTTGATGTCTGCCTCTTTCATCACATCGGCCGCAATCGCGTCGATGCGCGCCTTGACGAAATCGAGTTCCGCCCGCAACCCGACCAGCGGCACCATGATCTCCGGTTCAACAGGGGCACCAGTCGATTTCGCCGCTTCCACGGCAGCTTCGAAAATTGCCCGCGCCTGCATTTCCGCGATTTCCGGATAGGAGATGGCAAGACGGCAACCACGGTGGCCGAGCATCGGGTTGGTTTCGTGCAGGCTATCAGTTCGTTCACGCAGCTTGTCGGCGTCAACATTCATGGCAGCAGCGACTTCGGCGATTTCTGCCTCGGTTTTCGGCAGGAACTCATGCAGCGGCGGGTCCAGCAGACGAATCGTGACCGGCAAACCATGCATTATTTCGAACAATTCGACGAAATCGGACCGTTGCATCGGCAGCAATTTATCGAGCGCAGCACGACGGCCTTTCTCGTTATCAGCCAGGATCATTTCGCGCATGGCGACGATACGTTCGCCTTCGAAAAACATATGCTCGGTACGGCACAGTCCTATGCCTTCAGCGCCAAATGAGCGCGCCGTGCGGGCATCCACAGGCGTTTCCGCGTTGGCGCGCACTTTCATACGGCGCGTCTTGTCAGCCCATTCCATGATCTGGCCGAAATCCCCGGAAAGTTCCGGCTGTCGCATCGGCACTGCGCCCTTCAGCACCTGGCCAGTGCCGCCATCGATGGTGATGACATCGCCCTTCTTCAAAACGACGCCCATGGCGAGCAGTGTCTCGTTGCGGTAGTCGACACGCAGCGAGCCCGCACCTGACACGCAGGGTTTACCCATGCCCCGTGCGACCACTGCCGCGTGGCTGGTCATGCCGCCGCGCGTGGTCAAGATCGCCTCGGCGGCATGCATTCCGTGGATGTCTTCCGGACTTGTCTCGATACGAACCAGAATCGCTTTGCGCCCCTCGGCCTTCAGCTGCTCGGCGTCTTCCGAGGAGAAAACGATTTCGCCCGTGGCAGCTCCCGGAGATGCCGGAAGGCCTGTTCCGATTATGTTGCGCTCTGCACCTGGATCGATCGTCGGGTGCAACAATTGATCAAGCGAAGCGGGATCGATGCGCAGGACCGCTTCCTCGCGTGAAATCAGGCCTTCTTCGGCCATTTCCACTGCAATCTTCAATGCTGCCTTGGCGGTACGCTTGCCGGACCGTGTCTGCAGCATCCACAGTTTGCCGTTCTCGATGGTGAATTCGAGATCCTGCATGTCGGTGTAATGCTTCTCGAGCCGTTCCGACACTGCGCAGAATTCGGCAAAGGCCGCAGGCATTATCTTCTCTAGTGAGGGCTTGTCGGAGCCCGCAGCAATACGTGCGTCTTCGGTGATGTTCTGCGGTGTGCGAATACCGGCAACGACGTCTTCGCCTTGCGCGTTGACCAGGAACTCGCCGTAGAGTTTCTTTTCGCCGGTGGATGGATTGCGGGTGAAGGCGACCCCGGTCGCCGAGCGATCGCCCATATTGCCGAACACCATCGCCTGGACGCTGACCGCCGTGCCCCAGCTCTCCGGAATGTTATGAAGCCGGCGGTAGGTAATCGCGCGGGCATTCATCCAGCTGGAAAACACAGCGCTGATCGCGCCCCACAGCTGTTTTTCCGGATCCTGAGGGAAAGGTTCATCAAGCTCTTCCTCAATCTTCGCCTTGTACAACGCAATGACGTTCTTCCAGTCGTCGGCTGTCAGGGCCGTATCGACCTCATGGCCGAGATTGGCCTTGGTGTCTTCAAGAATCTCCTCGAAAACCGAATGATCGAGGCCCATGACGACGTCGGAATACATCTGGATGAAGCGGCGATAGCTGTCATAGGCAAACCGCTCATCGCCGGTCTCGCGGGCAATCGCCTCGACTGTCCCGTCGTTGAGACCAAGATTGAGCACCGTATCCATCATACCTGGCATCGACGCACGCGCTCCTGAGCGCACGGAGACCAACAGCGGCTTTTCCATGTCGCCAAAGTTGCGGCCCGTTATCTCTGCAATATGGGAGAGGGACTTCTTTATATCCGTTTCGAGCGTGTCTGGATATTTGCGACCATTGTCATAGTACCAGCTGCAAACGTCTGTCGTGATGGTAAATCCCGGCGGAACCGGCAAACCAAGCGCGCACATTTCGGCAAGATTTGCGCCTTTTCCACCTAACAGATTGCGATCACTGGCGGATCCTTCCGCCTTGCCGTCACCGAATGTATAGACCCATTTCACCATTGCAGCCTCCCTTGCCGCTGAAACACAGGAGAGGTCTACGCGATCAATTCGTCAAGCACCATTAAAAAATGCTGCATCGCAGCATTCAAATCGATTAGCAGAGTAAATCCGCATTAAGCTTTGAAATCCTTCGTCATTTACGATCGATCAGCTTGCCTCACGCAGCTGCTCTGCCGTCTGGAGGTCGACGGAGACCAGCTGGCTCACGCCCTGTTCGGCCATGGTCACGCCGAAGAGGCGGTTCATACGCGCCATGGTGATGGGATTGTGGGTAATGACGACAAACCGCGTATCGGTGGACGCTGCCATTTCATCCATCAGATTGCAGAAACGCTCAACATTATGATCATCGAGCGGTGCATCCACTTCGTCTAGAACGCAGATCGGTGCCGGATTTGTCAGGAACACCGCAAATATCAAAGCCATTGCGGTCAACGCCTGTTCGCCGCCCGATAATAGCGTCATCGTCTGCGGCTTCTTGCCGGGCGGGCGCGCAAGGATTTCGAGGCCCGCTTCCAGCGGATCGTCGGACTCGATCAATTGAAGCTCGGCAGTGCCGCCACCAAAGAGGTGCGTGAACAAGCGTTGAAACTGGACGTTGACCACTTCGAAGGCGGCCAAGAGCCGTTCGCGTCCCTCCCGGTTCAAACTCTGGATCGCCTGGCGCAGTTTCTTCACCGCCTCGATGATATCCTCGCGCTCGCTGACGATCGTCTCAAGCCGCGCGGAAAGTTCATCTTGCTCTTCCTCTGCCCGCAGGTTGACCGCCCCGAGACGTTCGCGCTCGATCTTCAGACGCTCCAGATTACGCTCCGTTGCATCGACATCCGGCAGCGGATCATCGGGGCCGAGCCCAGTCAGCTTCATCACCTCGTGCGGTGCGCAATTCAGCGCCTCGGCAATGCGGGTTTCGGCATCCTTGCGGCGTTCTTGCGCGGCAGCGAGCCGTTCCTCTGCGCGCGCCCTGCCCTCGCGCGCTGTGGCCAAATCCTGAATGGCATCGGTTGCCAACTGGTCCAGTTCCCGCTGCCTGTTTTCCGCAATCGCAAGCTTGTCGGCAGCATCCTTGCGCAGTGCTTCTGCTTCGGACAATTGCGAAAGCAATGTCCGGTTGCGCTCGGCAAGTTCGTCGGGCGCGTCGGCAAGATTTTCCGCCTCACGTTCCGCTTCCAGACGGCGTTCGGAAAGCGATGTGATCTGGCGGTCGGCATTATCGGCGCGGTTGACCCAGCTCTTGCGTTCGTGACCAATCGCTTCGAGCCGACGCATACGATTTTCGGCTTCACGGCGCAGACCATCATGAATTGCGCGGTCTTCTGCCAGTGCAGCGCGATCAAGCGTGACTTCACTCGTCAAATTGGCGAGCCGGATATTGACTTCATCAAGGTCGGCAGCACCCGACAGCCGGGTTTCCGCCTCCAGGAATTGCTCCTGAGTTTCCTCCAGGTTTTCGGCAAGGCGGGCCTTGCCCTCTTCAAGCGCGGCGCGGCGGCTGGACAATTGTCCCGCGGCGCGTTCGGCAGCGGCCAGGGCTTCGCGCGCGTCGGTGACAGAACGCTGCATGCCACGCCATTGATCGCGTGCAGTTCGCTCAAATTCAACGGATTGCCGTACGGCGGCTTCGGCGGCGACTATTCCGGCTTCCGCAACACGCAGGATTTTCGTTGCCTCGACCACTTCAAGATCGAGTTCCGCCAGACGGTTCTTCTGGGCAAGGCGTTGCGCAGCCGGCGTTGGTGCATCGGCGCTCGCCGTATAGCCATCCCAGCGCCACAACGCGCCGTCGCGGCTGACCAGCCGCTGACCCGGCTTCAGCGCGGACTGTAGCCGTGCCCCGTCTGCCTCGGAGACTATGCCGATCTGGGCAAGACAGCGGGCCAGTTGGCTCGGCGCGCGGACAAATTCCGCCAAGGATTGAAGACCTRCCGGCAACGCCGGGTCCCCCGAACCGTCTACTTCACCCCAGAAGACCGGGGCGCTTTTGTCCGTGGGTGCGTCAAGATCCTCACCCAAGGCAGCTCCAAGAGCTATTTCATAACCCTTCTCGACTTTCAGCGCCTCCACGACCGCCGGAAAGAGATCTGACCCGCCAAGGTTGATCATCTTGGCAAGCGTATTCGCTTCCGTCTCTATACGACCCAGATTGCTGCGCGCTTCCTGCAGCGGCTGGCGAAGTTCGGCCTCCCGCCGGCGCGCGGTTTCCACTGCCGCTTCGGCGGTGAGTGCAGACTCTTCGGCCTGCTCGAGTGCGGCTTCAGCGGTTTCCACCAGACCCTGTTTTTCAACAGGATCGGCCAGCGCGCCTATTTGGGCGGCGACTGCAGACAAGTCGCGCTCCACATCGCTCATCTGACGCATCAGGCGCTCGCGCCGTTCGGCACTCTCGCGCAGGTTCCGCTCGACCTGCGCACGTTCGGCCGACGCTTCTGCGCGCTCGGCAGTAACCTTGGCCAGTGCTGCTTCGCTTTCTTTCAGCTTGGCATCGGCGCGCTCGAATTCTGCACGCGTTTCGATCTCGCGTTCACCAGCGTTGGCGTTTTCTTCGGCGAGCGAATGTTCCTCCGTGTCGAGACGTGCCAGCACATCGGCGTTATCGCGCACCATCTGCTCTTCGCGCGCAATATCGGCGGTGAACTGAACGAGGCGCTTTTCCAGTTCGTTCTGGCGCGCCCGCATCCGCTCAGCTTCCTCATTGAGCTGCGACCGCGCGATAGTCAGACGCTGCAATATCGCCGCTGCCTTGGCTTCCGCTTCACGCAAATCGGGCAATTTATGTGCGCCGATCGCCTGTTCCTTGGCGGCATTCATCTGCTTTTGTGCCTGATCGCCAACGCCAACTGTCGCCACCGAGAGCGCCGATTGCGCGTCGCCTTCCTGCGCCTTGGCAACAGACCATTTCAGATGCAGAAGAATGGCTTCCGACCGGCGTATATCGGCGGACAGGCTTTTAAAGCGATTTGCCTGACGCGACTGCCGCTTCAGACTTTCGATCTGCGTTTCAAGCTCACCGACGACATCCTCGAGTCGCTCAAGGTTCTGTTCCGCTGCCCGTAGACGCAGTTCAGCCTCATGCCGACGGGTATGCAAGCCGGAGATCCCCGCGGCCTCTTCCAGCAAGGCCCGGCGTGCCTGTGGTTTCGCCTGGATAAGCTCACCGATACGCCCCTGCCCGACCATCGAAGGCGAACGCGCGCCTGTCGATTGATCGGCAAACAGCAATTGTACGTCCTTGGCGCGCGCATCCTTGCCGTTGATGCGATAAACCGAGCCGGCCTCGCGCTCTATGCGCCTCGAAACCTGAAGCTCGTCGGCATTGTTGAATGCGGACGGCGCGCTACGGTCCTGATTGTCGAGGAAGAGCGTGACTTCCGCGGTATTCCGTGATGGCCGTGTCCCCGATCCGGAAAAGATAACATCGTCCATGCCGGAGGCACGCATGTTCTTGTACGAGCTTTCGCCCATCACCCAGCGCAGCGCTTCAACGAGATTGGACTTGCCGCAGCCATTAGGACCGACGACGCCGGTCAAGCCGCTTTCAATGACGAATTCTGCGGGTTCTACGAACGATTTGAAGCCGAGCAGGCGGAGCTTGGTAAAGCGCATCAGATGCCCTTTCCGACAAACACCGCACGTGCAAAAGATTGGATGGCGGACACGGCAAAGTGCCCGCCGAAAACCGGGTGGCGGTTACTTAAGCAGTCCGTCAATAATCGCTGACATTTCGTCAACCGAAAGGGCTCCCGAGTATCTGGCGCCATTGATGAAGAATGTTGGAGTAGCATTCACTCCAAATTCATTGGCTCCGCGCTCACGCACAGCATTCACATCATCCAGAAGTTTTTGGTTCGTCAAGCAAGCCTTGAAGGACTCCTGTGTAAAACCGGCCAATTTGGAGATTTGCAGCAAAGGTTCTTCTGCATTTGCCGCTCCTGCCCACTGTTCCTGCTGTTTGAACAGAACTTCAACCAGCGGGTAGTAGCGCTCTTCGGGAGCACAACGTGCCAGCATAAAGGCAGCCGCAGCGCGCGGATCAAATGGGAATTCGCGCAGGATAAGCTTGGCCTTGCCCGTATCGATGTATTTTTCCTTGATCGTGGGCAGGGTCGTTGTTGCGAAATGCGCGCAGTGCGGGCACGTCATCGATGCGTATTCAACGATCGTTACGGGTGCTTCAGCCTTACCCATCACGATGTCTTTCAAGGTGCCGGGCGCTAGCAGCTTCGCCTCATCGACTGTCCCTGCTGCAGGCGGAACCTTTACATCGGATGCATTTGGGACAGGAGTAGCGTCTTGTGCCCAAACCTCCGTGCCAGCGGCCATAGCGATGGCGGCCGTGGAAACAGCGGCGAGCGTCAGAATTTTTCTGCGTGTCAGCAATTCAGTCATAAGATCACCTGTCTCCGGTGTTGGTTATGCAATTACAAGTCTTTGACTCGTTAGTGGTTCATGCCAGTTTCTTTAAGGCACAGTATGCGTTCTGTCTTTGAATTTTTCGTGATGCGACATCAATGAATTCACACGATTAAAAATTATCGTTTCATCTTGTCGGCATGAATGCTCTGCCCCAGCCGTTGCAGCGCCTCGCGTAGACCATCATCCTCGATCGGTTCGACGGAGCGGCTGATCTTGTCGGYTGTTGCCGCGTCTACTGGCGGCAAGGTCCGGCGTTTTGTAACCGGCTGTTCCACGGGCTTCTGTTCGATCTTGATCCTGCCGACAGCTGCAAAGCCCAGAAATGCATTGACGCGGCTGATGATTTCGCCCGTTTCGTGTTGAATTCGCATGGCCGTAAAACCTTGRCAAGCGACGACCAGCGTTGCCGGCTGGAACGGGTCATTCTCATGTGCCCGGCGCGGCCAAAGAAGTTTGAGCGGTCTTGATTGTACGCCCAGGGCTGGCCCAACGACCTCTTCCCAAGCCTGAACAAGTTCGATCGTTATCCCCGCGCGCTTGCGCAACACAGGATCGAGAATTCCTGCAGCTGGGTCGGCAAGCGGACGAAAGCCTTTTTTACTGCGATCATCGCTCATTGGCCTATCGCACCTGTTTCAGAGGAGTTTTCAGCGGCCATTATAGCCGCGGAACCATTCAACGAACAAAGGAATACCTTGTTCCAGCGTAGTAGCGGGCGAAAAGCCGAGGTCTCGTGATGCAAGGTCGATGTCCGCATATGTACATTTAACATCGGCGGCGGGCATCGGCTCAAATTGTTTGATCGCCTCTCGACCACAGGCATTTTCGATGATTTCGATAAAACGCATCAAAGCGACCGGCTTGTTGTTGCCGAGATTATAGACTGGTGCCGTTCCTTCGGGATGGGCGAGAATGCGATTTACGGCTCCATAAACACCGCTGACGATGTCATCAATGAACGTGAAATCTCGCTGCATGTGGCCGTGATTGTAGACCTTGATCGGCTTGCCTTGCAAAATCGCATCCGTAAAAAGCCAGGGGGCCATGTCAGGGCGACCATAGGGACCATAGACTGTGAAAAAGCGCAGGCCTGTCGAAGCAATCTTGTGTACGTGCCGATAAGAGTAAGCAAGAAGCTCTGCCGAGCGCTTGGTCGCGGCGTAGACCGAAACAGGATGATCGACGGGATCGTTTTCGGAGAACGGTACTTTGGTATTAGCGCCGTAGACCGATGAGG
>NZ_JBFUMG010000183.1:0-8320 GCF_054049495.1 Phyllobacterium sp. P5_D12
GGACAGAAACAAAAAGGCCCGGAAAAACCGGGCCTTTTTTATTGATGGGGATTGCAGCTCAGTCGTCGCGGTAGACTTTCTCGCGCCGTTCGTGACGTTCCTGAGCCTCGATTGACAAGGTTGCGATAGGACGCGCGTCAAGACGCTTCAAGCTGATCGGATCGCCGGTTTCCTCGCAAAAACCGTAGGTCCCATCGTCGATGCGTTGTAAGGCGGCGTCGATCTTGGAGATCAGCTTGCGCTGGCGGTCACGGGCCCGAAGCTCGATGGCACGGTCCGTTTCAGATGATGCACGGTCTGCGATATCCGGCAGATTTGCATTTTCCTGCTGCAGGATCTCGAGCGTTTCACGCGCCTCCCGCAGAATATCATTTTTCCAGTTGATCAGTTTTTCACGAAAGTAGGATTTCTGCCGATCACTCATGAAGGGCTCGTCATCCGTGGGCTTGTAGTCAAGATCGATCAGTTTATTCATCTTTGAATCACCCTGCACCTGTAAGACGCGAGGAGGCCTATATAGGTCGTGTCAGATTGGCGCACAACTACAAAAAGACATGTAAATCAAAGAAAGAAATCATGATTTTTTGCCCAAATTATCGGCAAAAATGGCAGGATTCATCGATTCTCTAACCAAAAATACGAAGAAACGAGGGCAAATTTCGGCATTTTATAGCTCCAAGGCTCTACTACCGGTTGTAGCCTGCCTTGCAAAAATGCATGCCGCTCAGAAATTCGACAGACCCGTTTTGCACAATTATTTGATAATTGTCATATTTGCCGCACAGATTTTATCCAAAATTTGCGTCTTTCGGGGAAGCATGGCACCTGTTGAACAATATCATCAGGGAGTTGCAGGATGAGCCAGGTTTATTTGCTGCGGCATGCAAAAGCAGTCTGGCCATCCCCCGGCCAGAAAGACTTCGACCGGACGCTCGATACGGACGGCATCGAAGCCGCCAAGGTCCTGGGGGAGGAACTCAGGCGCTCCGGAATGAAACCGGAGATCGTTTTGTGTTCACCCGCTATCAGGGCGCGGCAGACGCTTGAGTACGTTGATATCCAACCCCCTTTCATCGTCGAGGAATCAGAAAAGCTCTATTCGGCCGGTCCTGACGCCTATCTCATGGCGATCCGCTTGGCCGGGCTCGAACACGAAGCGGCCAACTCCGTGATGCTGGTCGGTCACAACCCGATGATGGAGGAACTGGCCACCGCCCTCGCCGGCCGTGGCAATCCCCCAAGCCATCCGACCTTCGTATCCGGGTTTCCGACCGCCGCCTTGGCTGTCATCCAGTTCGACAGTCCGCTTGCAGAAATCCGTCCAGGAACCGGCGTCTTGCAGGCTTTCTTTTCTCCCTCAACACATTTGTAAGATCATCATTTTCTTGCCTTTGACACGCCAGACACCCAAATGGGCTGAGCCAAGGGATGAGATCAAGACTGCGACGCGGCCACAGGACGGTTGAATTGGGAACACTGACGACACTTACCGACGAAGCGAAAATCGCGCTCGATACGCTGGCCGACCGCACGAGCGGGCTCATGTCCCCGTCGTTGAGGCTCGGTGTCACGGGCCTTTCCCGTGCCGGCAAGACTGTCTTCATCACCGCGCTGGTACATAATCTGATCCATGGCGGCCGCCTTCCTCTGTTTGAGGCGCAGAAATCCGGACGCATCGCCCGCGCCTATCTCGAAGAGCAGCCCGACGATGCAGTCCCGCGCTTTCAATATGAGGAACATCTGAAGGCGCTGATCGACGAGCGCATCTGGCCCGACTCGACGCGGGCAATCTCCGAACTGCGCCTGACGATCGAATATGAATCCGCTTCGATGTGGAACCGTATGTTCTCCGGCGGCAAGCTTTCGGTCGACATCGTCGACTATCCCGGTGAATGGCTGCTGGATCTCCCGCTATTGGGTAAAACCTATGCAGAGTTTTCCAGGGATTCGTTTCAGCTCGCCGAGCTYGAAAGCCACCGCGATCTTGCAGCGGACTGGTTCAAGGTGTCGAACGATGCCGAGGCGGATGCGAACGCAGATGAAATGACGGCGCAGCGCCTGGCAAAGAGCTTCACAGATTATCTGAAAGCTGGAAAGGCCGACGAACGCGCGTTGTCGACGTTACCACCCGGCCGTTTCCTGATGCCAGGGGATCTTGACGGTTCGCCGGCGCTCACCTTCGCTCCACTGCCAAACCTTGATGCGGGTAAGCCGCGTCCCGGCTCGCTGGCGGCAATGATGGAGCGGCGTTATGAAGCCTACAAGACCCATGTGGTCAAACCTTTTTTCCGCGAGCATATTGCCCGGCTGGACCGGCAGATCGTCCTTGTTGATGCCATGCAGGCAATGAATGCCGGACCGTCCGCCGTGGCTGATCTGGAGCGAGCGCTGACGGAAATCCTTTCCTGCTTTCGCCCTGGCAGCACCAATTTCCTGACAGGCCTCGTGCAGCGGCGTATCAGCCGCATTCTCGTTGCCGCAACCAAGGCCGATCATTTGCACCACGAGAGCCATGACCGGCTGCAGGCCATCGTCCGGCGATTGGTCGACGGCGCCGTCAGCCGCGCCGATTTTTCTGGTGCAAGCGTCGACGTGCTGGCAATGGCAGCCGTACGCACCACGCGCGAGGCAACGGTAACGCAGGGCAAGGAAACTCTCCCGGTCATTATCGGAACGCCGCTGAAAGGTGAGACCATCAACGGCGAGACGTTCGACGGCAAAACCGAAACCGCCATATTTCCCGGTGACTTGCCGGCAAAACCGGACTCAATCTTTGAACATCTGGAGAGGGTTTCTGAAGACCCGGCCATTCGTTTCGTCCGCTTCCGCCCGCCCCGGCTGGAAAAGACCGCGGAAGGCCTCACCCTGTCGCTGCCGCATATAAGGCTCGATCGCGCGCTACAATTCCTCATAGGAGATCGCCTCGCATGACGGATAACAACGCTCGCAAACCTGCTGCCTTTCGGCTCGACCAGCCGGAGCAAACCGCTGATCCGCAGAAGGCGCGCGCTCCGCAACAGCGCAGGCCGACCGCGATCAAGGATGTCGCGGTGATCACACCGGCAGCCGTCGACGTCTTCGACCTCGATCCCGAGACCGCGAATGAACTCGATGCGCTGACCCCGCCACCGGCACTCGCAAAGAAAAAGCGCTTTTCTTTCGCCTCCTTGCTCACTGGCGCGCTCGGAGTGCTGGTTTCGCTGGCGCTGGGCCTGTGGGCCGATAATCTCATTCGTACCTTGTTCGAGCGTGCTCCATGGCTGGGCTGGGTTGCGCTTGGCGTCAGTGTCGTTGCAGCCTTCGCGCTGATTGCCATTGTCCTGCGCGAGGGGCTGGCCTTACGCCGTCTCGCATCGGTGCAGCACTTGCGCGACGAAGCAGCCAAGGCTGCGGCGGATAATGATGCTCGAGCGGCGAAAACAGCTGTCGGCAAACTTGTCTCCATCGCCGAGACCCTCCCCGCTACGGCCAAGGGCCGTGCACTTTTGCACGATCTGCGCGATGACGTGATCGACGGCCGCGACCTGATCCGGCTCACTGAAACCGAACTGCTCCGCCCCCTCGACCGGCAGGCGCGGGAGATGATCCTCGCCGCCTCGAAACGCGTATCGATCGTTACCGCGGTCAGTCCGCGTGCGCTGGTCGACATCGGTTATGTGGTTTTTGAGTCTGCGCGTCTGATCCGGCGGCTTTCGGAGCTTTACGGCGGCCGGCCGGGCACTCTTGGCTTCCTCAAACTCACACGCAATGTCATTGCGCATCTCGCCGTCACCGGCACTGTGGCGATGGGCGACAGCATCATCCAGCAGCTGGTTGGCCACGGCTTGGCAGCACGGCTTTCCGCGCGGCTTGGCGAAGGCGTCATCAATGGATTGATGACAGCGCGCATAGGCATCTCCGCCATGGATCTTGTACGGCCCTTTCCGTTCAATGCGGAAAGGCGCCCGAACATCGGCGATTTCATTGGCGATCTGGCGCGCATTGGTGGTGCAAAAAAGCCATAGCGCCGAGGTTCCGCTTTTCCCGGGGTTGCAATTTAGCGCTGAATGGCAACCATCCATTAACCATTCCGGACGATGATCGCCTAAGTGCCCATTCCAATGATTTGTGTTGAGTCTTGTCGATGAAAAGAAGCGCAGCAGCCGCTACCCTGTCCCTGTTTGCCTGCGCGTTTCTGACGTTGCCGGCACAAGCCAAGGACAAGGATGCCGAATTTTTCCAGACCGTAGAAGGTCAATGGGTCGGTCCCGGCGAGATCGTGGCCGGCAAATACAAGGGCACCAAATTCGTCTGCACGCTCGATGGGACCACGCCAGCGGAAAAAGCCGGCATGACGCTGGACGGCAGTTGCCGCGTCGGCATTTTCAACCAGCCGATGAAGGCGACGATCATTCGGGCCGGCAATAGCTACAAGGGCAGCTTTCTCGATGGTTCGGCCGGGAAGGGTCTCGACATCACCGGCGGCAATGTCTCCGGCAACCGCGTGGTGCTCGCCATCAGCCGCAAACAATTGAACGGCGCCATGCTTGCCAAGTTCAACGATGACAACACCATGAATGTCACGATCTCCGTTCGGCTCGACGAGGCGCTGATCCCGGTTGTCGGCATGACGCTGAAGCGCGTGGACTCAAGGGCTGTTGGCAGTATCGCCAAGAACTAACAATCTTTGACAGCCTGACCGGAGGCGCAAAATCGTTCATTTCCACCAGTCCGCATCATCGCGCGCAGTTTCGACGCCGGTTCTGTCGCAAAGTGCAGCCCATTGCGCGGCGGTCTTGCCGCTGATCACCAGATCCGGCGCGATATCGGCGAGCGGTACCATCACAAAGGCGCGCTCGGTCATGCGCGGATGCGGCAAGATCAGCGTCGGACTTTCGAATTCCTTCAGACCTTCATAGGCCAGCACATCGATATCGATGATCCGTGGCCCCCAGCGTTCGAGTCGCTGGCGTTTCAAGTGCTTTTCCACATCGAGACAAGCTGCGAGTAGCGCTTCCGGATCGAGCGAAGTCTCGACTTCGGCGCAGGCATTGTGAAACCATGCCTGATCGGTCTTGCCCCATGGCGGCGTCTTGTAGACAGGCGAGACGCCGAGAACGCGCGTTTCACTGCGCCCGTTCAACGCACGCAATGCCTTGGCCATCGAAGTCACCGGATCGCCGATATTGCCGCCAAGCCCGAGCCACGCCTTGTGCTTCAAGGTGGTCATTGCCTCGATCTGCGCGATTGCAATACCGCATCTGCCAGTGCCAGCGCGCTTTGGCTCATCGCGACATTGTGCACCCGGAAAATATCTGCGCCGGCAATCCGCAATATGGCTGACGAAGCGGCCGTGGCGATATCCCATTCCTGTTGCTCGCCGCCCGAAGTGGCACGCAGGAAACGCTTGCGCGAGGTACCGACAAGAAATGGATAACCGAACGCCTCGAGTTCCACAAAGCGATCCATCAGCGCAATGTTTTCCGCCGTGTCCTTGGCAAAGCCGAAACCTGGATCAAGTACGATCTGGTCACGCGAAACACCGGCTACCTTGGCAATTTCCAGCGAACGGTTGAGAAAGGCAAACTGGTCGACGATGACATCGGGGTCGCGTTCCCGCTCACGGCCCGTATGCATGATGACAAGTCCAGCTCCGGTTTCCACCGCGAGATCGGCAATTGCAGGCTCGCGCTGCACACCCCAGACATCGTTGACAATATGGGCGCCGGCAGCGACGGCAAGGCGGGCGGTCTCTTCACGATAGGTATCGACGGAGATGATTATATCCGTTTTTACCAGCGCTTCGATCACGGGCAGAATACGCGATTGCTCGACGGCTGGTTCAACGCGTGTGGCGCCGGGCCGGGTCGATTCGCCGCCCACATCGATGATCGACGCACCCTCGGCGATCATCTCCCGAGCGCCTTCCAGAGCCTGATCCAGAGAATAATGTACACCGCCATCGGAAAAGGAGTCCGGTGTGACATTGAGAACGCCCATGATCAGTGCGCGGTCACCCAACGTCAGAGACCGGCCATGTGCCAGTTTCCATTCTCTTTGCATCGGCGCGCTCCTTGAACTTCAGAAATCCTTATCCTGTTTTTGATCAGAACGTGGGTAACGTCAATTCATCCGCAATGTTTTTGACGATAGTCTCAGGATCGGGCAGACTTGGCCGAAAAGGAAAATACCAGATGCATATTTTTGCCAGAGCTGTGTCCCTCGGTATGGCGCTTTTGATGACCGTATCCGCTGCCAACGCGGCGATAGTCCTGCGCAAATATGAATACTTCGCTCTGAATGGCCGTACGGCAGCGGATCTTGATCGCGAATTGTACCGCCGGGGTCCCATTTTGCTAAAGACAGGCCAGCGCCATCCCGGCATGACCAAGATGCGCTTCACCAACAGGATAAAATACGGTTCCAACGGAAAGAGCTGCCGTGTTGTTGACGCCAACGTCGTCGTTCACGCCCAGGTTTTCCTGCCCCGCTGGATACAGCGCCGTACGGCGAAACCGGACCTTGCCCTGATCTGGGATACGCTATCGGCTGATATAAAACGGCACGAAGAGAGTCATATCGTCATCGCGCGCACAGCTGCAGGCGATATGGAGAGGGCGATCAAGGCGCTGCCATGGCGCAGCGATTGCACGGCCATGAAGGCTGACATCGATGCGCTGACTACAAAATTGATGCGCAAGCACGATCTTGCCCAAATCCAGTTCGACCGCGTCGAAGCCGTCAACTTTGACAGCCGCTTTGAACGGCTTCTTGTTTTCCGGCTCCAGCGCGAATTCGCAAAAAGCCCTTGATCGACGTCAGTTAACGCCCAGCTTCTTTTGCAGGCTCGTCGATGAGGTTGTGTACTGGAACACAATGCGCTCGCCCGGACTGACGATGTGCTTGGCAGCCTGCGTCATCAACGCCGCCTCATGGAAGCCGGACAGGATGAGCTTGAGCTTGCCGGGATAGGTATTGATGTCACCGATAGCGAAAATGCCGGGCTCCGACGTCTCGAATGTTTCGACACTGACCGGAATGAGATTTTCGTGCAGGTTAAGCCCCCAATCGGCTATGGGCCCGAGCTTCATCGTCAGGCCGAAGAACGGCAGCAGACGCGTGACCGGAATATCGGTCTCACCCTCGGTACCCTTGATTGTTGCATGAGTAAGCTGGCCATCCTCGCCTTTGAGACCGGAAACCTGACCGAGTTCGAAACGCACGCTGCCGCTTTCAACCAGTTCGAACATCTTCTTGACACTGTCGGGAGCCGCACGAAATTCGGCGCGGCGATGAACAACGGTAAGACTGCGCGCGATCGGCTGCAGGTTCAGCGCCCAATCGAGCGCGCTGTCGCCGCCACCGACAATCAAGATGTCCTGATCGCGAAATTCTTCCATACGGCGCACGGAATAGAAGACACTCTTGCCCTCATAGGCTTCGATGCCGGGTACCGGTGGGCGCTTCGGCTGGAAAGAGCCGCCGCCGGCAGCGATGACCACGACCTTGGCTTCGAACACCTCCGCCTCGTCGGTTTCGACGTGGAATGAGCCATCGGCCTGGCGCTCAAGCTTGGTGACCATACGGTTGAAATGGAACTGCGGCGCGAACGGCTTTATCTGCTCCATCAGCTTTTCAGTGAGATCGTGCCCGCTAATGACCGGCCAAGCCGGTATGTCGTAGATCGGCTTTTCCGGATAAAGCTCGGCGCATTGGCCGCCCGGACGATCCAGGATATCGATGAGATGGCATTTGAGATCGTAGAGGCCAAGCTCGAACACCGCGAACAGACCAACGGGCCCCGCGCCAATGATCACAACATCGGTTTTGATAATCTCGCTCATCGAAAATTCCTCATGCCAGGACCGTCTGCATGCCGTGCAGATAGAAAAAGGGGTATGGCTGGCGTGTCCGGGACACGCGGGCTGCCAAGCGCGTAACGATTGCACTCGCCTAGGTCAAGAGAATGCGTTCCTCTTGCCCGCCAAATTGCCCAGCAAAGGACGTATTCTAATCGGTCGATGAGAAAATATCAGCAGGCTTTAAGCCTGACGCTCCGGGACTTGCACGACGAGACCATCCAGATCGTCGGAAACACGGATCTGACAGGACAGACGCGAGTTAGGCCGTACATCATAGGCGAAATCCAGCATATCCTCTTCCATCGCTTCGGGCTCGCCGGTCGTGGAGGTCCACTCTTCATCCACATAGACATGGCACGTGGCGCAGGCGCAGGCACCGCCGCACTCGGCATCGATGCCCGGCACCGCATTGCGGATGGCATTTTCCATCACGGTCGAACCGTTTTCCGCGTTCGTTTCAATACGCGCACCGTCATGAG